>NZ_QQWI01000003.1:300000-382663 GCF_004125825.1 Fusibacter sp. A1
CAACGCCTCCCATCTTCTATCGGATGCGGAGGAAGTCTTGCTTTCTAAGTTGCAAACCGTCGGTTCAAGCGCATGGAGCAATCTTCAGGGAAAACTTACCTCAGGTCTTATGATCGATTTCGAACTGGATGGCGAGCTTAAGCCATACAGTCTTTCAATGATCAGAAATTTGGCCAACCACGCCGATGCAGATGTCAGAAAAAGAGCCTACACAGCAGAGCTCAGCGCATACGACAGAATCGAAGAAGCCGTCGCCGCTTCACTTAACGCGATTAAAGGAGAAGTCAACCTGATCTCCAATCTAAGAGGCTTCGATTCACCGCTGCAGGAGTCCGCGAACAACGCACGTCTTGACCTAGAGTCGCTCAATGCGATGATCGAGGCGATGAAGGAAAAATTACCGACCTTCCATAAATACCTTAAAAGAAAAGCTCGACTTCTTGGTCATGAAGGCGGTCTTCCATTTTACGACCTGTTCGCTCCGATCTCATCAAGCTCGTTAAACTACACCTACGACGAAGCAAAAACCTTTGTCATCGAAAACTTCGGCGCCTTTTCAAAGGAGCTTGCCGACTATGCGACTACCGCATTCGATAAGCAGTGGGTAGACGTTGAACCTAGACAAGGCAAGCGCGGCGGAGCTTTCTGCTCGCATATCCGCGGAAGAAGACAAAGTAGAATCATGCTTAACTTTGACGGTAGCTTTTCGGAAGTCAGTACGATGGCGCATGAGCTTGGACACGGATACCACAACAGCCAGGTCTACAATGAAACGATGCTTAATGCGGGTTATACCATGCCTGTCGCTGAAACAGCAAGCATCTTCTGCGAGACAATCGTCACAGGTGCGGCTATCGCAAAGGCGAGTCCTGAAGATGCTACCTTCATCCTTGAAAAATCGATCGAAGGCGCCACACAGGTCATCGTGGACATTCTTTCAAGATTCATCTTCGAAAAGAACGTGTTCGAAGCAAGAACGGAAGGTCCGCTTTCTGTCAAGCAACTCAAAGGGATCATGTTCGATGCCCAAAAAGAGGCGTATGGCGACGGTCTTGATCACGAAAATCTTCATCCCTACATGTGGGTTTGCAAACCGCACTATTACTCATCAGGATTCAGTTTTTACAATTACCCTTACGCCTTTGGTCTTTTGTTCGGCAAAGGACTTTATGCGCAGTACAAGGCCGGCAGGGAAAACTTTATCGAGGATTACAACAAACTCCTTAACAACACGACTAAAATGGATGTGAAAACAGTCGCTGCGACGATGGGGATTGATATCACTAAGAAGGATTTCTGGCTTTCGTCCTTAAGCATGGTAGAAGAAGAGATCGAACAGTTCCTAGCTCTGACTGAGTGATACTGATCAGTAAGAAATAGTTAAAAACCCACCCTTACTTTTGTCTGTAAGGGTGGGTTTCATCATTATCTGCATCAGAGCAGTATTTTTGACATGATATAATTTGTCACTAGATCGGTATGTACCTTCATTCCATATTTCTTATAAAGACTGATGGCAGGTGTATTCTTGACGCTTACTTTCAAGCGGTACTCCTTAAGTCCTTTTTCTTTAAAAAAAGCTTCGGCCCGGTTCAATATCTGAGCGCCGTAGCCTTGACCTCTTGCGGTGTTTGTCAGATATAAAAGGCTGATGTAACCGAAGGTGGCATCCGCCTCTTCTTTGATCACCATACCCAGCTGCCCTATGATCTGATTGTCTTTCAGTACCAGCAGTTGGCCTTCCGGCAGCTTTTCGATCCTACCAGTGAGTCGGTTCTCATACGCGGTCGCATCAAAATCTTCCGTACTGCCATAGGCCACAAACTGAGTATCTTCTCTAAATCCAATAATCATTTGAACATCATTCAGGCTGACTTTTCTAAACTCCATGGCAATACCCCCTATTTATACTTCATTATAACATACCAAAAATAAAAAAATGGCAAGAGGAACACTTTCACTCTTGCCACTTTGTAACTTATTCTATGCCGACTACGTCATAACCCGCATCATCGACAGTTTCAGTAAGCAGTTCGTTAGAAATCTCAGCTGTCAACTCAATAGTCGCTGTTTTCGCTTCCAGGTTCACCTCGACGCTTGCTACTCCGTCAAGTCCTCCGAGCGCCTTTTCCACTCTACCTTTGCAGTGACCACAAGACATACCTTCGATTTTTAGTGTTTTTTTCATGAGTTCCTCCGTTTGATAGTTTTTAATAGGGTTTTGGTTTAAATCCTTTAAGTCTCAAAGCATTAGTTACAACGCTTACGCTAGACATACTCATCGCAGCTGCCGCAAACATAGGGTTCAAAAGCGGTCCGCCGAATATATGAAATACACCCGCAGCAAGCGGTATGCCTAATGTGTTGTAAAAGAACGCCCAAAACAGATTTTGCTTGATGTTCTTTATGGTCGCCCTACTCAGTTCTATGGTAGTGACTACATCGTTAAGGTCGTTCTTCATGAGTACGACATCCGCGCTTTCGGCAGCAATATCCGTTCCAGAGCCGATAGCGAAACCGACATCCGCTCGTGCCAGTGCGGGAGCGTCGTTGACCCCGTCTCCCACCATGGCCGTATGGTAGCCTTCGGCGATTAGTTTTTCAATGACTGCAGCCTTTTGATCGGGCATCACTTCGGCGATTACCTCATCTATGCCAGCCTGGGCTGCGATAGCATTCGCCGTATCTGTATGGTCACCCGTGAGCATCACCGTTTTGATGCCCAGGTTTCTAAACCTTTTGACTGCTATGATACTGCTTTCTTTGATAGGATCCTGCACGGTGATAAGTCCACCATAACTTCCGTCAACAGCAATCAGCATCGTTGTCTTTCCTTGCTTGGCGTAATAAGAAACCGATACCTCGCTAGGCAGTGCTATATTTTTGTGTTTCATCAGCGCTTCGTTGCCGATCATGACTTCACGTGGTCCAAGTGAGACGACAATTCCTTTTCCAGTGATGTTCTCGAACTTACTTATCTCTTCAAACTCCTCTGTCACCGTCAATGCTTTACGAACAATCGCTTTTGCCAGAGGATGTTCTGATCCCGCCTCAGCAGAGCCAATCAATCTTAAAAGTTGCACTTCGTCACCTAAACGTGCAGGTACCACATCAATCACTTCAGGTTGTCCATAGGTGATAGTTCCTGTTTTATCCAGCACCACTGCGTTCAGCTTATGCGTGTTTTCAAGGGCTTCGCCACTTTTTATAAAGACTCCGTGCTCAGCGCCTTTTCCTGTTCCTACCATGATAGCCGTAGGTGTCGCAAGTCCGAGAGCACATGGACATGCGATGACAAGTACTGCAATGAATATCTTTAATGAGAACCGTATGTCACCGGTCGCGATAAACCATGCGATACCGCTTAACGAAGCTATCGCCATGACAATGGGTACGAAGTATCCTGAAATGATATCCGCTATCCTGGCGATCGGAGCTTTTTGCCCTTGGGCGTCCTCCACCATTTTTATGATGGATGCAAGCAGTGAATCACTTCCAATTTTCAGGGTTTCGACTTCAAGTAGTCCGTTGGTGTTGATACTGCCACCAACCACATCGTCACCCACCGTCTTATCAACCGGTATGCTTTCACCGCTGATCATCGATTCATCAATAGAGGAACCGCCTTTTGTGATTCTGCCGTCAACAGGAATCGCCTCACCAGGTCTGACCAGTACGATATCCGAGACCTCTACTTCATCGATACGCATCACGACAACTTCTTTACCAACAATGACAGACGCTTCTTTCGGCTGAAGGTTGATCAGTTTCTTGATCGCTTCGCTGGTTCTTGACTTGCTTCTGGTTTCCAGATACTTACCAAGCATGATGAGTGCGATAATCACAGCAGCTGTTTCGTAGTATAGGCTTTCCACATAAGTGGTGACGCCGGTGCTGATCATGTATGTCGCATAAAGGCTATAGATTATCGCAGCAGATGTTCCTACTGCAATGAGAGAGTCCATATTCGGGTTTCTCTTGATTAGTGTCTTGAAACCGACCGTGTAAAACTTATACCCTGCCACAATAACCGGTATTGTCAGTGCCAGCTGCACTAAGGCGTATCTAAGAGGATACATGCCCGAGTGCAAGAAGGCGGGAATCGGCAAGCCTACCATGTGGCCCATTGCAAGGTACAACAGCACTATCGTGAATCCCATCGCAACTTTAAACTTCAGCCACATGATTTTTGTCGCATTTTCCTTTTCGATCGTATGGTAATCCGTGATCTCATCTTTGATCACTTCTTTTGGCGTATAGCCGATTTTTTGTATTTTGGATTTGATCTCAGAGACTCTGAGCATATCGACATCAAAGTCGATCACAGCGATATTGGTAGTCAGGTTCACACTGATACTGTTGACACCATCCATTCTTCCAACACCGCGCTCAATGGCGCTCGAACATGCGGAGCAGGTCATTCCATCCACAGCAATCTTGACTACCTTGCTGTTATGGTGTACATTCGCACCGTAACCGGCTTTTTCAATGGCGGCGATCACCATCTCTTCTGTCACATGCTCATCTTCATAACTTATTTCAAGTTGATCCGTCGTAAGGTTCACAGCAGCTGCGGATATACCGGGAACCTTTCCCACGGCACGTTCCACCGCCCTAGAGCAAGCGGAACAGGTCATCCCTTCAACATCAAATTTTTTCTTCATAATATCCTCCTAAACAACTACCTTTATAAATAATGCTAGCTCAAGCAAAATCACTGCGGGTATTCCCCATATGAATTGCCATTTTTTTGTTTTGTGTCTGAACCAGGTCATACCGAAAAAGGTTCCGATTCCACCACCTAGAAGGGTGATTGTCCAAAGCACCTTTTCAGGAATTCTCCACTTCGACTGCTTGGCCTTTTTCTTGTCCACTGCCATCACCAGCAGACCTGTGATATTGATTAGGGCTAAGTAGATTAAGATCAATACACTATTCATGTCGCTTCACCAGCTGCATGATCTGCTCGATGCTGGATGGGGTTCCCCAAACTACAAACCGGGCGATCTGCTCTTTGTCCTTATAGATATACTGGAACTTGGCGTTGTTGCCGCAACATGCGTCGTCGCTATTCAAAAGTTCCATAATCTCATTTGCTATGGGTGTGGCTTCTTGTTTATCCTTCAAATTGATGTCGATGATCGAACAGATCTGTATCCTGCTGTCAGAACGGTAGTATTCGCTGTCCATAAAGACACATAGGTCGTCTTCCTTGATATGGTCGTGTGAGACCTCCTTAAAGGGACCTCGATCACCGTTGAGATAAGCAGTCAGGTCTTCCTTCTTGACCTTCCACTGCCCTCCGATTCTAACCGCTTTGATCGCATCCGCATTGATATATCTTCTGACCGTTCTTGGACTGACATCTAATTTTTTCGCAATTTCATCTACTGTATATAAAGATTCGTTATTCATTTCTTATACCTCCTCTTACTTTTAGTATATTCCTATCCCAAAACAAAACAAGACACAATGGTCAAAAAAAGACAAAGCGGACAAATTGTCCGCTCGTTGGTCACTTAAATTCTAATGTCTTTAACCCAGAAAAATTTTTCGCCTCTTGTTCGTCTTCAATGACAAAGGCCTTGAAACGATCCTCCACACCGACCTGTTTAAAGATGTAGTTCGTTTCAAGTTTCGTGACCGCATTATGGCAAATGGCCACATATTTATCAACATGGTTTGGTAGCGATTTGAAAAGTTCAATAAAGATACGATCCACTTCAGGAGGATATTCCGACAACATATTCCTTGTGTCTCCTACTACAATCGACGCATGATGCATCTGAACCATTTCTTTAATGTCCCTTGTGAGTTCAATCGCATCTGTCAAGGTCACCTTGTCCGAATCGATTTTGAAATACACGATACCGCTTTTATAAATAACTGGATTCACCATTTGTTAGCCTCCTTTTTATAGACGCTAATTACATACCCTGCAATGCTTTTGCTCACACTTTTTTTAATCGTTTTTACATAAGCAGCTAAAATATAGGCATAATGTGCACCAGTTTGTTTTCTTTTTTGATAAGTTCGACTTCTATTCCATAGGCGGCTTTAAGATTTTCTGGAGTAAGCACCTCTTCAGGGGTGCCAGTACTCAAAACAGTTCCCTGTTTCAAGAGCACGATGAAATCGCTGAATCTAAGTGCGAAGTTAAGATCATGCATCACAGCGATGACCGTCTTATTCGCTTCCCTTGCATGCCTGTGAATCAGTGATACCACATCTATCTGATGATGAATGTCAAGGTAGGTGATCGGTTCGTCAAGAAGCAGTATTTGAGCATCTTGAGCGATTGCCCTTGCAAGCACAACCCGTTGCCTTTCGCCACCGCTTAAGGTATTGATCGCACGGTCCCTAAACTGATAGGTATCTGTCTGCTCCATCGCTCTTTTCACAACACCAATATCCGCTTTTGTTTCACCCTTGATTCCAGATACGTGCGGATGCCGTCCCATCATGACAACATCGAATGCGGAAAATCCGTATTCAAAATGATTGACTTGGGGCACTAGCGACATGGTCTTTGCAAGCTCCATCGCCTTGTAATCATGAATGTCCATCTCGTTCACCCAGACCGTATTTCTGCGGGTAGGAATCAGCTTAGCAATATGTTTGAGTAAGGTGGTTTTGCCAGAACCGTTGGGGCCGATGATACTTACAAAGTCACCTTTTGCAATCTTCAATTCAATCTGGTTTAAAACCGTTTCCTTGTCATAGGCAAAGGTCAGCTTATCGATCTTTATGGGGTAATTTGTCATGATAACCCTCTTTTCTTATTACGAACGATAAGGTAGATGAAATAAGGCGCACCTATCGCCGAGGTAATAATTCCAATCGGAATCTCCATCGGTATGATCGCCGTCCTTGCAACCGCATCACAGACCAGCATGAAGATACCGCCTGCGATAATGGTATAGGGAAGCAATGACCTATTGTCAGGTCCTGTGATAAGTCTCAGCATATGGGGCACGACAAGACCGACAAATCCGATGATTCCTGTAACAGCGACTGCGGCAGCTGTTGCAAGTGACGCAACCGCTAAAAGTATTTTTCTTTCCTTTTGAACATCCACTCCAAGGGACGATGCGCTTTCTTCACCTAGGGTAAGGATATTGAGCACCCTTCCCTTCAAGAGGAAGAACCCCATCGAAACCGCATAAAAGGGCAGTACGGTATAGATATGACGCCAACCGGTCGTCGACAGTGATCCATACGACCAGAATACGATCTGCTCGAGCTGGTCCCTATTGAATGTGATTAAAAGAGATAGGATCGAACTAAGGAAAAAGCTCATCGCTATCCCGGTAAGAATAAGTGTCATCACGGGCGTTTTTCCACCGGATGAGGATACGCGGTATACAATAAACGTGGTCACCAGAGCGCCTATAAATGCGGCGACACTGATACTGCTGATTCCGAACAGGCTCATCTCTAGTCCGAAGATCATCGTAGCGGCGGCTCCAAGAGCAGCTCCTGAAGATACTCCCAATACAAACGGATCAGCCATTGGGTTTCTGAAGACACTTTGATACACCGTACCCGATCCGGCAAGAAGACCTCCCACCATGATGGCAAGAAGAATCCGAGGTATTCTTAGGTTTAGGATGATGGTCTGATGCATCTTGCTGATATCATCAATGTCTATCAGATTCCCAAGTAACGGAATACGATGGGCCATCACTCTCCACGCGCCGCTGAAAGATATGTCCGCAGCGCCTAGCGTTGCAGAGAATACCGCTAACAGCACCATCGCAAGGATACCGATAGCACAGATCAAATAGATCCCTCTTCGTTTTTCATAAAAAGTCATAACCGCCACTCTCCACATCCAATAAACTTATACTTGCAGTACGTCTGATACTATCCAATAAACAGGAAAAAGGGACAGATTTGTCCCCTAGTCACCTAAAATAATTCCGGATGCAACAATTCTGCAATCGCTTTTAGTCCTTGCGCAATTCTTGGGCCCTGGATGCTAAGCAGGTCGCTGTCGATTTCAAGCACTCTACCTTCTTTTACAGCATCCAACACCTGATAATTCTCATGAGTTGAAAAACCAGCCAAGGAGTCATATTTGTCAGAGACCAGAACCACCTCTGGATTATGTTCAACGAGCTTCTCTAAACTATATACCCAGTGCTCGCCGTCTTTAGCGATATTATCGCCGCCAGCCATCGTAAGCATGTCGTTGATGAAGGTATCACCTGTCGCAGTATAATCGCTTTCACCGAAACCGACAACATAGTAGACTGATTTGGCTTCCACGCCGTCCAGAACATCCGTTACAAGTTTTACATCCGCACGCATCGAATCGATCACTGCCTCGGCATCCGCCTTGTGGTTTGTGATCAGACCTGCGTTAAGGGTAGTTTCATATACTCCTTCAAAACTCTCTTGGGCTTTTAATACGAACACTTTAATATCAAGTGCCTCAAGTTGAATCAGCACTTCTTCTTTAAACAGACTCGCTACGATAACCACATCCGGTTCAAGAGCGACGATTGATTCCACATTAGGTTCTCTGATCGTGCCGACAGAAGGCACTTCTGTCGTTTCTTGAGGATACAGACAGTAATCCGTTCTTCCAACGAGTTTGTCTCCAGCACCGACAGCATACAGCGTTTCAGTCACCGATGGAGCAAGTGAGACGATTCTCATCGGTTCTTTCTCTAGTACTACTTCCCTATCTTCCCCATCGACTATTGTCAGTGGATAAACAGTAGCTTCAGCAGTCTTTTCCTCATTTGCCGATTCGACCGCCACGTTTTCAGTTGTCTGCTGACCGATATCGGTCTCCGTAGTTTCCACTTCTTGTGTACACCCTGTGAACAACGCTGCCATCAGCATCACGCACATCATTAAAATACTTATCTTTTTCATCTTATCCTCCTGGAAATAAAAAAATAACCGCACAAAAAATGACGCGATTAATTTCAATCGTGACTCATCATTCCTCGTGATTATCAACAAATATCGGCAGGTCTCCTGACTTCACATCATCATCATTTCTACCCTTCCCGGCTTCCCAGTGGTCGTAGTTGACTCCGTGTTACAGTGGCGGGACCGCGCTGGACTTGAACCAGCTTCCCTATTAAGCATATGCACCAATATTTCATGTTATTAAGTTCACTATCAGTATATAGAGACTGCACAGATAAAGCAAACGTTTTTTAGCACAGATTCACTTGAGTTCTCCGTGCATAGGGTTAGTTTTTATACATTTTATTAGCTATCCACATAATAAAGGGCTCTATAAAGCCGATTGCACTCATTTTTGTACACATTGTCCACAAGTTACCCACAGAAATTGTGAGTAACTTATAGGGTAAATTGCCCGTTTTTCATGTGCGAAAATTCATAAACTAAGTCCATTTCTTCATAATGAAACATATTTATGCATAGGAGTGTATAAAATTCTGTTTGCATAATTGACTCACCCCGCATTTGGGATCGACAAGATGTAATCGACCGCCGCTTAAATGTTATCCTTAGTATCCACATGTTATCCACACACATTTCACAGAAACTTTCGTAAATAGAACGTATTTTCGCCCTTGCAATTACATCAATCTATCGCTCCATCGCTAATACCCTCACTTCGTTTATACACAGCTTATCCACATGCCTGTTAATTCTCATTTTTCAGAATATACACGCATAACAAAATACCGATGTCAATACTCTAGAAAAAAAAACTAAAATGAAAATGCATAAAAAGTGTGGCGCGAAACATAAGTATATGATAATATTCTAATATAGAAATGGAGGTCGACATGACAAAAGAAACAATCATCCAAGTCTATAAGGCGATCGGGCATGAGACAAGATTGAATATCCTAAAGTTTCTGTGGATAAACTCGCAACAATGCGTCTGTGAGATCCAAAAAGACTTGGAACTTGAACAATCAAACATATCACAACACCTGAGACTCTTAAAGACATCCGGAATCATTACCCATACTAAAGTAGGAAACTTCATGCATTACCGTATCAACGATCAACACGAGATGTATCCAATCATAAAGGAGGCGATTCTTCATTATGTTCGAAGCACTAGCTGATTATCTGATCATCGACCTCCTGAAGATCGAACCGGGTTTTCTTAGGGAGGCACTCCACTTTTTCGTTTATGACACGACAAAAATACTGTTCCTGCTTACTGTCATGGTTTTCATCATATCCTTCATCCGAAGTTTTGTCCAAGTGGAGCGTGTGAAAGAGCTGCTCAATAAGCAAGGCGGGTGGTATGGATACCTTATGTCGGCAACACTTGGCGTATTCAGTCCCTTCTGTTCGTGTTCGACAGTGCCTATCTTCATAGGTTTTGTGGAAGGCGGCATTCCGCTTGGCATGACGTTCACCTTCCTGCTTACAAGTCCGATAGTGAATGAAATCGCCCTATCCTTCCTTCTGATCACCTTCGGTTGGAAAATCGCACTGATCTATACCCTATCGGGAATGGTCATTGGTATCGTCAGCGGTATCATCATCGAAAAACTTGACCTTTACCACCATGTGGCACCTTATATTTTTGAAATGAACCTCCCTGAGGGACAAGTGCAGGAAAGGACCTTGAAGGACCGACTCGAATTCGCGGTTCAGAACGTCTTCGATATCATAAAACGCGTGTGGCTCTTTGTCGTCATCGGTATCGCACTCGGTGCGCTCATGCACGCGCAGGTCCCGGCAGACTGGTTCGTAAAGTATGCAAGCGCCAGCAATCCATTTGCAGTTTTCGTGGCCGTCGCAGGAGGGATTCCTCTTTACAGCAACTCCATCGGAATCATTCCTGTTGTTGAGGTGGCTATCAACAAAGGCGTCGGTCTCGGTACGGCACTAAGCTTTATGATGAGCGTCGTGGCACTGTCCTTACCAGAAATGATCCTACTTAAAAAGGTGATCAGCACAAAACTCATCGCGATTTTTGTCGGCATCACAGGATTCGGAATCCTACTTACAGGCTACCTATTCAACGCACTGACCTTATCAGGCATACTTTAAAGGAGACATATGATGAGAAAACTATCCGTACTCGGCTCAGGCTGTAAAAAATGCAACGATCTTGAAGCTAGCGTCAAGAACATAGCCGCTGCAAAACAGTGGGATGTTGAAATTGAAAAGATCACAGATTACCCGACGATTCTCGGTATGGGTGTTATTAAAACACCAGCCCTTGCGCTCGATGGGAAAATCCTCTTCAGCGGCCTCCTACCGTCTGAAAAGAAACTTGAGAAACTGCTTGAGAAGCACTTTTAGCATAAGACACTATAAAAAAACTCCTTCACGTGTGAAGGAGTTTTTCTTATTTAAAGGATTCTATCAAGCGATGCGCTGTTTTTGTGTTGGTCGCAAGTGGAATATTGTGAACATCGCAGATTCTCAAGAGGGCCAGAATGTCTGGTTCATGCGGCTGGGCAGTCAAGGGATCTCTTAAAAAGATAATCAGATCCAACTGTTCTGTGGCAGCAAGAGCACCGATCTGCTGGTCTCCACCTATAGGTCCTGACAAGAGCCTGTTCACTTCAAGTCCTGTCGCTTCTTGAATTCTTAAGCCGGTTGTACCAGTCGTATAGATCTTACAGCCGCTTAAAAAATCTGTATGGTCTATGACAAACTGGACCATCTCATCCTTCTTCTTATCATGTGCAACGAGTGCGATGTTCATCTAATTCTCCTTGAGTTTTAAGGTTGTGATCATTGCTTTGACTTTCGCTTCCTCTTCTTTTGTAAAATCCTCGCCGTTGATGAACAGAATGGTATACACTGTCGTTCCCGCGTTAAACTTATAGTAGAACATCATTCCTGCCAGCTGGCTGTCGTCAAGCAGCGCTCCATAGACTTTGCCGAACCCTTCAATATCAAGGATCTCAGTTCGTTCCACATGAATTTCATCCACCTGTGTGAGTTCCTCTTCAAGCACGGATTCATCGACCACATACGCCGCGTTCTCTTCACTTACAATTCTGATCTGCTTTCCGTCCGCCTTTTCATACGTTGTCATATGAAAGTTTTCAATGACCTCGTCATCCTTTAGTTCGTAGGCCTTCTCCATATTGAAGTTGATGTCACCTAGTGATGATGTGATGGTCTGATACTCGATGCTGTCTTTCTGACATCCGGCTAACAGCAATACTAAGATTAAAGCTCCAATTAACTTTTTCATATATGTCACCCCTTACTATTATCATACTAAAATATGGTTACAAGGTCGACATAAATTTAGCCTCTCGGAATAAAACCTGTCTTCTTGTAGACTTTTCTCAAGGTTTTTCTTGCAAGATCCTGGGCTCTGTTGGCTCCATCCGTATAGACTTCCTTCAGGTAGTCCTTATTCTTCATCAGTTCATCATAACGGTCGCGGGTGGGTCTTAAGGACTCGATGATCACTTCTGCGACTTCGGTCTTGAACTCTCCGTAACCTTTGCCTTCGAATCGACTGACGATGTCTTCCATTTTCTCGTCAGAAAGCGCGGAATAGATGGATAGCAAATTCTTAATACCAGGCTGATCATCGCTGACTTGAACGATACCGACAGAATCTGTGACAGAGCGTTTTAGTTTTCTCATAATGTCATCTGGTGAATCGACGATATAGATCGAAGCGTTGTCATTGTCATCCGATTTCGCCATCTTATTTTGAGGTTCCTGAAGACTCATGATGCGCGCACCCACTTTTGGATTGTATACCTCAGGTACGACAAAAGTCTCTGAGTAACGGTTGTTGAACCTGATTGCGATATCCCTCGCAAGCTCAAGGTGCTGTTTCTGATCGTCGCCGACAGGTACGACATCCGTCTGATACAAGAGGATATCTGCAGCCATGAGCGTAGGATACGTGAACAGACCCGCATTCAGATTTTCAACATTTTTTTTCGATTTATCCTTGTACTGCGTCATTCTGCTCAGTTCACCCATGTAGGTCATACAATTGAGCACCCAGGCAAGTTCGGCATGTTCTGGAACATGCGATTGGATGAACAAGGTGTTTTCCTTGGGGTCAAGGCCGCATGCGATGTACTGGGCAAGGCTCTCGAGTGTAAGTTTTCTAAGCATTGCCGGTTCTTGTCTTTCTGTAATCGCGTGCATATCCACCACGCAGTAAATGGCGTCAAAATCTTCCTGCATCTTCACCCAGTTGTTGATCGCTCCAATATAGTTGCCCAGGGTCAATCTACCCGATGGTTTTATGCCGCTGAAAATCCTTTTTTTAGCTTCCATGTCATCCTCACCTTTCGTATCCATTCAAAAAACAAAAAACCTTCCGTCCCGTAATGAGACGAAAGGTTCAACTTCCGTGGTACCACTCAAATTGGTCGATAGACCCACTCAAAAGCTTTAACGCAGCCATACGTCGTAAGCTACTAAATTCACCCACGCACTCCTGAGTCCATTCCAATTGGCGCATTACCAGTTCACACCACCCACTGGCTCTCTTAAAACACTACCGACTGTACTACTCTCAATCATCGTTTTACTTATTGAAAGAATTGTACACCCAAGCGTTCTTAATGTCAAGATGAGAGATTTAGGACCGCTTATAGGTCAAAGTACAACTCATACTCCTTTGGATGAGGCATGTTGTTGACTTGAGCCGCATCTTTTCTAATCGATTTTAAAATATCCCTGATCAGCGCTTCTGTGAACACATCTCCCTTCAAGAGGAAGTCATAGTCGGCTTCAAGCGCATCCGCAGCTTCTGAAAGCGAAGTAGGAAGTCCCTTGATTTTAGCCTTTTCCTCATCCGGCAGATCGAAGATGTTCACATCATACGGACCGTATTCGTTTTCAACAGGATCGATCTTGTTTTCGATACCGTCAAGCATGGCCATGAGTAGCGCGGCATTTGCAAAATAAGGGTTGCAGGTGGCATCGGATGATCTGAATTCGAATCGTTTTTCATGCGGTTTATTGGCATAGCCCGGTATTCTGATCACGGCACTTCTGTTGGCGGTCGCAAAACAGATGCTGACTGGCGCTTCATAGCCTGGAACCAGTCGTTTGTACGAGTTGGTGCTAGGATTTGTGATTCCAAGCAGGGCTGGCGCGTGTTTCAAAAGACCCCCGATGGCATAAAGAGCTGTCTGAGAAAGTCCTGAATACCCGTTCTCGTCATAGAAGACAGGCTCGCCTTCCTTAAAGAGATGCATATGCACGTGCATGCCGTTTCCAGCTTCTTTATAAAAAGGCTTAGGCATGAACGTTACCGTCTTGCCGGCTCTGATCGCAGCGTTTTTCACTACGTATTTAAGGAGCATGGAACGGTCTGCCATCTTAAAGCTGTCCCCGAAGCTCAGCTCGATTTCAAGCTGACCAGGACCGCCCACCTCTGGGTGATGGTATTTTACAGGCACATCCAACTCCTCGAGAAGCAGCGCCATTTCGTTTCTTAAGTCATAGTTCACATCATAAGGTAGATCCACATGATATCCGCCCTTGTGACGCACCTTGTAACCTAGGTTTTTAGTCTCTCCTTGCCCTGTGTTCCACTCCGCCTGTTCCGCATCAAGGTCGATGCAAGTAAAGTGGGGGGTAATCTGGTAAGAGAAATGATCCAGGATATGAAACTCGAACTCAGGACCAAAACTTGAAGTGTCGGCGATTCCGGTCTTTTTCATATAGCCTTCTGCTTTTTCGGAGATGAATCTAGGGTCGCCTTCGAATCTGTGAATGCCACCGGCTAAATTGTATATATTGGATACAAATACGAGTGTCTTCTCTTTAGTGAACGGATCGATAAATCCCGTGCTTAGATCAGGAATAAATACCATGTCCGATTTTTCAACAGTCTTAAAACCATAGCTAGAACCGTCAAACCCGATTCCGCTGTTCATCACC
This sequence comes from Fusibacter sp. A1, assembly GCF_004125825.1. Classification (NCBI taxonomy): domain Bacteria; kingdom Bacillati; phylum Bacillota; class Clostridia; order Eubacteriales; family Fusibacteraceae; genus Fusibacter; species Fusibacter sp. A1. The sequence goes on from NZ_QQWI01000003.1 coordinate 314,842, forward strand.
CCTTCATCCATTTTTTGAGAAAGTATCGTCAGATGATGCCACCTTCCGGCCAGGTCTACTACTTTAAAATCAACAAGTTTAACTTCTTGTTCTTTGATAAATGCTTGGACTTCCTGTAAGTTCTTAAACACGTCTTATCCCCCTGTTATTCAGAGATAGGCACCTGCCCATTCTCCTTAAGCGTTGATAACGCCAAATACGTGTATGTATTGCGCGCATAATCGTTTATACCGTCTACAAGGTGTTCCAAATGGTCTGCATCTTTCACCATTACTTTTATCAAAAAGCAAGTGTTTCCAGTCACTTTATGGCATTCTGTCACTTCTGGAAGAGCGGTAAGCCTATCACCCATTTCTTTGATGCCTATGTCACCGACAGGAATCGTGATAAAAGCAGTCAATCCGTATCCGACAGCCTTCTGGTTGATGATCGCCGCATAACTCTCTATCACGCCTTCATCCTCTAGCTTTTTCACACGCTCTTTTGTAGCAGTCGTCGATAACCCGATTTTTCTACCCAGTTCAGCTGTCGAAATTCGACCGTCTCTCTGTAGGAGCGAAAGTATTTGTAAATCAAATTGGTCCATTTGGTCTTCCTCCATTTTCATTTTAATCTTAATCTTCTGATTATTCAAGCTATTTCAGTTGAATGAACACTATATAAATTATTTTATAGTTAAATCGCTTATTGACACCGTTTTCATTCAGTTAATAGAACTTATGTGGTCTTTCGATGCGCCTGTGCTGCTAATCTCCATTATACTACTAACATATGCTATAATAAGGCATGAATCAACAGGAGGAAGTAAGAATGATCAATATTTATTGCGATGGAGGCTGCTCCGGTAATCAATCCGATACCAATATCGGCGGATGGGGAGCCGTCCTTGAGTACAAGGGAACCGTCAAGGAGCTTAAAGGTGGGGAGCTCAACACCACCAATAACCGTATGGAGATGACCGCCTTGATTGAAGCACTTAAGTCGATAAAGAATACAGACATGAATGTAAGCGTCTATTCAGACAGTGCCTACATCATCAACTGTTTCCACCAGAAATGGTATGTGAACTGGCAAAGAAACGGATGGAAGAACAGTAAGAAGGCACCTGTGGAAAACAAGGATTTATGGGAAGAGATGCTTCTACTTGTCGAAAGGCACCCGAAAGTGAACTTCTTTAAAGTGAAGGGTCACATCGACATCGACGATACCGCCTCAATAAAAAAATGGCATGCCAAGTTTAAAAAAGATTATGGCTTCGACATGCCGATCGAAGCCTACACGCAAGGCATCATCTACAACAATAGGGCGGATGAGCTTGCCAATGAAGCGATGGACGAACTAAGATAAAAGGACATGTGGCCAGGAAGGTTTAATCTTCCTAGTCGCATGTCCTTTTTTATCGCATAAAATATATTATGAAACCTGATACTGCTCTGCCTGGGCCTTCCACAAGGTTCGGTAGTAGATATTGTCTTCCAGTAGCCTTTCATGACGATCAAAGCCTACCACTCTTCCCTCTTTGATCACCAGTACCTTATCCGCTCTTTTTACAGACGCCAAGCGATGGGTGACGATAATTGCGGTCTTCCCGCCAATAGAATCAAAAAACATATCGTAAAGTCTGGCTTCCTCGATGGGGTCGATCGCAGAGGTCGGTTCATCCAGAATGATGATCTGGGATTCCCTGTTCATCGCACGGGCGATTGCCACCCTTTGCCACTGACCGCCTGATAGGTCAGTCCCGCCAAGTTCTTTTGACAATAGGGTATCAAGGCCATTTTCCAATGTAGTGGATATGCAATCGATGCCATACCTTTCAAGATGAAGTTCATTGATGTCACTCATCGAAACACCTTTTAAAGAGCCTAGCTCAAGGTTCTCTTTAAGCGTCATCGGATACCTTGCGTAATTTTGTCCAACTACCGTGACATAGCAGTGGTTATGAATCGACTCTGTCTTAAGGTCGTTGTGAAGTACTGCACCAGTTGTCGGGAGATAGACTCCGGATAAAAGCTTTGTAAGGGTGGTTTTTCCAGAACCGTTCTCACCGACTACAGCGATTTTCTCACCTGCTCTGATTGTCAGACTTACGTTTTCAAGGGCAAATCCATTAGAGTTCGGATAGCTGAATCCGACTTTCTCAAACGTCAATCGGCTTATCGCTTCCATACTTTCATCCGATTTGTATCGAATCGGCGTTTTAAAGGCATTCAGCAAATGTGTCACTTGACCCAGGTTCTTTGCGGCACTACCAAATCGCCAGATCACAAGACTCTCAAAACTTGCAAACATGTCATCGGTTGCAGCGAGTACGGCAGCAAATGCTCCGACACCGATTCTGCCGATTGTCAGCTCATGGTAGGCAAGCCATAACACGCCGCCATAGCCTATTAGGGTGATCAGTTTTCCAGCAGCCTGAACCTTTGCCGACTTCAGATCGGTATTCCACTTGACTTGCTTCATGCCCTTTAGCGCATCTTTCATTTTTGCTATAAAGTAGATGGACGCCCCAAGCCCCCTTGTCTCCTTTGCCATACTCTTTTGACAGATCGCGTCCTCATAGTGTTTCGCTTTTCTTCTTAAAGGTGAAACCTGATCCTCCAAATGAGCATACTGCCTTACTCTCAGCATCTGGGCTAAGACCACGGGAATAAAGATCATGGGGAGCACAAAGGCAAGAACTGGGCTTAAGCTGTACAGATAGATTCCTAAGAAGAGATACTGGGGCAGGTAATATAGAAAGACGTCATTGAGTACGTTGACATAGCGTATGGCATGTCTGATCCCCTCATATGCCTTTTCGACTTCTTCAAGGAGATGCACATCTTCAAAGTCAAGCGCGTTTCTCTTAAAAGTGATTTCATTCAGTTTTTTTGTCAGGTGCTCTTTTGCGATGGTATCGTAGGTTTCACCCAGAAACATGTCAACACCGCTGATCACCTCGTGAAGAACCTTCATGACACCTAAAAGCAGTAGGCCGATCATTAACTCCTTAAGACTTGAGGCTCCGCCGGGAAGCTTCGAAACCGTCTCAAACACTTTAGAAAAAACGTAGATGCCAGCGGCGAACAGTCCTCCATCGATCATGAAAAAGAGATTGGCAAGCCAGAAGCGTCTTGGATTTGCAGCGGCGACCATCTTAAAGAGTCTAAGGGATTTCTTCACGGATTCCTTTATGGATTTAAGCAATATCATGATACCAGCTCCTTTGAGTATTGTACATGCCGGCGTAGATTCCTTCTTCTGCCATCAGCTCCTCATGGGTGCCATGCTCGACAATCGCCCCCTCCTCAAGTACTAGGATTTCATCGGCGATGCTCGCCGCGGCGAGGCGATGGGTGACCAATATGCTTGTTTTGTCTTTGCTCAGCCTCTCAAACTGTTCATACAACTCCCGTTCCACTAATGGGTCGAGCGCGGCAGTTGGCTCATCCAAAATCTGAATCGGCCTGTTTTGAAGGAGAACCCGTAAAATAGCGATTTTTTGCCATAACCCTCCTGATAACTCCACTCCATCTTTTTCAAGTTTACCTAGATGGGTATCCAGTCCAAAGGGCAATGAGGCGAACCAGTCCTCCATTTTCAGATCCCTTAGGGCCTGAAGAAAAGATTGCTTGTTCTCATCCAGCTCGACACCTGCCAGTTTAAGCTGTTCTCTAAGCGTCAGATGATAGGCGGTGAAATCCTGATGCACGATTCCAAAATAAGCCCTGAGTTCATCCTTATTCATTTCTGATATGGACTTGCCCCCAACCATGACGCTCCCCTCAAACTCATCATAAAGACCTGTCAAAAGCTTGATGAGTGTAGATTTTCCAGCTCCATTCGCTCCTACGACAGCATAGGTTTTGCCCGGTTCCAAGCTAAAGTCGATCCCCTTTAGAATCGGACCCGTCGTACTCGGGTACTTGAAGCTCACCTTATCAAAAGAGATCCTCCGACTTTCAGAATCATGTCGTAGGGGCTGCAATGAGTCAATCTCCTTGTCGTAGTTGTAAAACCGGTTCAAATCGGCGACCAGCAAACGATATTTGCTATAATCCTTCACATTGACGATCAGTTCCCACGACAACACATCAACCAGCTTGAAGACAGCTGTAATCAGCCCGATATATAACCCCGGGCTCATACTCCTATCCGCCACTGACGGCGCCAGTAGAAATGCGATCGACATGGAGAAGAAGATCACCGCCAAAGAGGAGCTTTTCATCCTCACAAAGTTTTGCAGTGTGACCTTATAGTCGATTCGTCTCGCTTCAGTAAAGGATTCCTGCCATTTTTTATTGATAAAATCACCAAAGGAGAAAATGACACGCTCATAAGCATGTTCTCTCGAGCTTAAGATATTGCGGTAGATATCCGCTTTTCTAAATAGCTTTGTACTTTGCTCGTAGGCGTCATAGACCCGTTTTCCACCTTTGAAGGCTACGATCAGAAGGGGTAGTGAGATGACTCCGATCACAAGTGTCATCACGACGGTCTGCTGATATAGGACAACAAACATACTCGCGATTTTGAGCATGTATGTCAGCAGATTCAATCCGTTGATGTAGGATAGCTGGATCTTCTCGTGAATATCCTCTTTAATGCGCTTCAGCTGGTCATAGGTGGCGGCATGTTCAAAGTACTCATACTTGATTCTCGAACAGTGCTCTACGATATCCGGTGTCAGCGTCACACTCAGTTTTAACCCTAGAGCGTCCTTTAAGAGATCAAAGCTCTGTTCAAGGGCCCAGGCCGTACCGATCAGCCCTATCATGGCGCACAGTGCAAGAAGCATTTCTCTTGTATCGCCGCCACGGCTCTTTATCGCAGTATCGATGAACCATGCGCTAAGGTATACCGTCGCGACGGGTACTGCTGATAACATCACCCTGATCACCAACATCAAACTGCTGGTCAGAGGCGCGTATCCAAATACAAGTTTAGGTGTAGTGACTTCACGTTTCATTTTATCCCCCAAAGCATTTTATTACTCTAAAATTGAACTACTCTTCTAAGATATGGCATCGAAGTGGAAGTGTCAATATCTTCAGACAAGTTGACTCGCGTCGGTTCAAGAATAAAAAAAACAGGTGAATCATAGATTCACCTGCCTTATCCTATCTTTTTATTCAAAGAATGATTCACGCATGTTCTTGATCGCCGACAAGAGAGGCGCGTTCGCGGTCTTACCAAGCCCGCAGAAGGAAACCTCTTTCATGAGTCTCGCATACTTTTCCGCTTTTGCGATCAGCGCGTCATCGTGCTCGCCATGTGCGATTCTTCCTAAGATATGTGTGATCTGTCTGTTTCCTTCCCTACAAGGCGTGCATTTACCACAGCTCTCATCTAAGAAGAACTCATATACCGTTTCGAGATAGTCCACTAAACGGACCGATTCGTCCGCAACCACGATGGCACCAGAACCGACATCGAAACCATGTTCCCAAAGTTCTTGATAGCACAGTCTCAAATCGAACTCATGAGCCGGAACGATAGGACCTGACGCTCCGCCTATCTGTAAAAACTTAGGCTTGGCTCCGTCCTTCATCCCGCCGCAAAGCTCGTTAATAATATCATTAAGACTCGCACCGAATTCTACCTCAAAGGCACCAGGTTTGTTAACTTTACCACTAACAGAGATCACTTTTGTTCCAATCGAATCCGGTGTTCCCAGTTTCATGTACTTCTCTACGCCGAATTCTAGCACCGCAGGAATCGCAGCCAAGGTCTCGACGTTCATGACAAGTGTCGGTAGCTGGAACAGTCCACGCACCTTCGTATAAGGTGGTTTCTTTCTCGGTTTTCCAGGGTTTCCTTCAATCGACTCGATCAAGGCCCCGCCTTCGCCGCAAACATATGCTCCAGCTCCCGAGAAGACTTCAAGTGAAAAGTTGAAACCCGATCCTTTGATATTCGTGCCTAAATAACCAGCCTCTTGTGTTTTTTGAATCGCATTGTGCAGCAGCCCGTGTAAATGGAAGTACTCTTCCCTCACATAGATATAACCGTCTGTAGCGTCTGCGACAAGGGCACTTATAAGCATGCCCTCTACAATGCTGTAGGGATCGAATTCAATGAACTGACGGTCCTTATAGGTTCCAGGTTCGCCTTCATCGGCGTTACAGATGATATATTTCTTCTCTCCAGGCACCACTTTTGATTGCTCAAGTTTGATTCCTGTAGGATAGCCCGCACCGCCTCTGCCTCTTATTCCTGATTTTTTGATGTCTTCGATCACATCCTCGGATTTTCGGTTGAGACAATTCTCAAATTGCTTGAAACCACCAAGTGAGATATAACCCTCGATCGACATCGGATCGTATTCCTTAAACTTCTTTGTGAGTATCCTTTGTGTTTTAACAGCCATCCTATCGCCCCCTTATTTCGCTTAAAATCGTAGCGACTTTTTCGTGTGTAAGGTTGCCATGTACTGTTTTATCAATTCGAATAGCCGGTGATACATCGCAAGCTCCAATACATTCGGTATACTCCAGTGAGAACATCTGGTCATCTGTTACCTGACCCACTTTAATTCCTAAATGCTCTTCTAGACTATCACGAATATTTTGGTAACCGTTCACTAGACATGCTGTGCTCTTACAGATCTGAATGACGTGTTTGCCTCTTGGCTCTGTAGATAGCGATGAAAAGAACGAAATTACCGCCGAAACATGAGCGAGTGTCACATTGAGTTTCGATGCTATATAGCTTGCCACCTCTTGTGAGATATAGTGGTAGGGGCTAAGCTCTTGCGCCTCTTGAAGAATGGGCAAAAGATGTGACTCATTGTTTCCATGAGCTTCACAAATAGCGTCGACTTGTTGACAAGTTTCTCTTGTAAATGTCACTAATCAAATCCTCCTTTTCCTTTATCGGTTCCCTTTGGTATAATAGCAATAGGGAACGTTAATTTGTGGACAATATCAGTGTATCACAATTGACAGAATAGTCGAACAATTGTTACTATTTTAACATCTAATTTTATACGAGGTGAAATGATGCGAGAAACTCTTTACACAGAAGCAGTGGAATTAGTAAAAAACCGTCAATACCAACAAGCGGTAGATTCGATCAAAGAAATACTTGAAGCAGAACTGCAAGACGATGTGCACTATAAGGCTTTAAAGCTATATGCAGACCTGATCGGACCGATTGCCAACAAAGATTATATCGCCGCAATCGACATGTACCAGAGCATCATCAACGAAACCGAAAACGACGACCTATACGCCCAAAGCCAAATCGCGATACTTAACGCCTACCTTAGCCTAAGCATCGACATGATGGACGCCTACGAAAGCACAAGAGACGTCATCGAAACCGACGACGACAGCGCCAACGACTTCATGCAACAGCTCGACCAAAGAAGAGAAGACTTCCTAACCGCCCGAGCAGAAGCCGTTTATAAAAAAAGGATGTAGCACGAACGTACCCCAGTTCGTGCCGCCCCTACGGCAAAGCAGCTCGTCTTTCAGGTGCTGAAGAGTAGCTTCAATCTCTCAAAGCCCTAAAGCCTCAGAACGTACCCCAGTTCGTGCCGCCTCCATGGCAAAGCAGCTCGTCTTCCAGGTGCTGAAGAATGGCTCAAATCTAAAAAACAAAAGACAGTTCGCAAGAACTGTCTTTTTTATCTTCTATCTTCCAATCACCTAATACCCCAACACCTTGATAAAATCAACATAAGGGTCTTCAGTCCCCTGCATCAGCGAAGGTTGGCTCTTTAAACGAACAATATGCTCCACCATCTGCGCACTGATTTTCTCGCCTGGTGTCACAATCGGTATTCCAGGCGGATAGGTCATGATCGACTCGCCGCTGATCTCACCAACGGCATCTTCAAGCGCGACCACGTGCTTGGTCGCATAATAGGCATCCCGTGGAGAAACGATCACTTGAGGATTTGTAAGCGTCGCCGTATAAAGTATCACCGGCTCGCTTTTTCGTCTGTTGAGTGCAATATCTTCAAGTGCGTCTACAAGCGCGCTCAAACTCTCTTTTGTATCGCCTAAGCTGACGATTGCTAGAATATTGTACATGTCCGCCATTTCAATCTGAATATTATAGTGCTCAAAGAGCATGTCATATACTTCAAAACCTGTGAGCCCTAGCTGAGCGACATTAACACCTAGTTTTGTCGTGTCAAATGCGAACACACCGGGATGACCGATCTGGTCTGGTCCAAAGGCATATAATCCTTCGATTCCCTCTATTCTCACACGAGCCTCTTCACATAACTTCAAAATGTTACTGATTCGCTCCTCCCCCTCTGTCGCCAGCTGAGCCCTTGCGATATCAAGACTAGCCATCAGAAGGTAGGATGCCGAAGTCGTCTGAGTCAGACTAAGTGTGGTCTTGACCTTGCTGTGCGCGATTCTCTCTTCATTCAACAAAAGGATAGAGCTTTGTGTTAAAGATCCTCCTGTCTTATGAAGGCTGACAGCGCTCATGTCGGCACCAAGCTTCATTGCCGATTGAGGTACGTCGGGATGAAAATGAAAATGTGCTCCGTGCGCTTCATCGACAAGCACCATCATATTGTACTGGTGGGCAAACCTGATGATCTCCTTGAGATCCGATGCAGCTCCATAATAAGTAGGGTTGATGATGAACACCGCCGCCGCTTCAGGGTTGTCCGCGATGGTCTGCTTGATGTCTTCAAGTTCGACACTCATGGCTATTCCAAGCTGCTCGTCAATCTGGGGCTGAACATAAATCGGTATCGCACCCGATAGGATAAGCGCCGAAGTCGCCGACTTGTGACAGTTTCTTGGCAAAATCACCTTATCCCCCGGTTCACAGACACTCATGATCATCGCTTGTATACCTGCCGAGGTACCATTGACAAGGAAATATGCCCTATCTGCTCCAAATGCCTCTGCTGCAAGTGCTTCGGCTTCCTTGATCACACCGATCGGATTGGATAGGTTATCTAGACAAGGCATCGAGTTCACATCGAGCTCAAACATCTTATCTCCGTAATATTCCCTCATCTTTTCAAGACCCTTGCCATGCTTGTGCCCGGGAACATCAAAAGGAATCACTTTTCTCTCATCGTATGCTTTGAGTGCGTCAAATAGAGGTGTTGCCAGTTGTTTATTCAAATCATGTCACCTTCTTTACTTTACTGTGTAATCAACTGATATGCCAGTTGCGCTGTTTTCGTCAGATTTTCGATACTGATACGTTCATCGAGTGTGTGTACCTTTTCCATACCTACCCCGAGATTGACTGCCTCAATACCTTTTTTGTTATAATTGTTGGTATCCGAGCCTCCACCTGTTCCCTTGTAATGGGCTTTAGCTCCTATCGCTTCGATCGCTTTTGCGACTTCTTTTACTATTTCACTTTCCATCGACACTTCAAAAGCGTCATAGGCTCTTTCGATGTTGATCTCTGCCACCGCGCCGAACTCTTCAGCCGCTTGTTCGAAACACTCGACCATATGTGCCGTCTGATGATTCAGCTTATCATTTTTTTGTGATCTGGCTTCTGCCTTGATGATCACTTCAGGACAAACGATATTGGTCGCTTGACCCCCTGTGATCGTACCCACGTTGGCAGTGGTGTCTTCATCGATTCTAAGCAGGTTCATACGATTGATCGCAGATGCGGCGATTTGAATCGCACTGATTCCTTCTTCAGGACAAACACCCGCATGGGCAGGTTTGCCTTTTATCACAACATCGATCTTATCCTGAGCTGGTCCGTTGACGATCACTTCGCCTGGAGCGCCGCCACTATCGAATACTACGGCCATTTTAGCGTCGATCATCGAATAGTCGAGAAACTTGGATCCATTGAGTCCACCTTCTTCCGCTATGCAAAATACGATCTCAAGCGGTCTGATGGCATCTCCGTTTTCTGTAGCGAACTCAATCGCCTCAAGTATAGCTGCGATTCCCGCCTTATCGTCTGAACCCAATACCGTAGTCCCGTCACTGACGATGTATCCGTCTTTTATCTCAGGCCTTATGCCGATACCAGGTCTTACCGTATCCATATGGCTTGAAAGCAATAGTGTGCGCTGAGATTTGGTATCCCCGTATTTAGCAATCAGATTGCCTGTATTGGATGGAAAAGAAAGATTAGCCTTATCATAACTTACGCTAAATCCAAGGCGTTCAAGTACTGGTTCAATATAATCAGCAACCGGTTTTTCATTGCCTGTCTCACTATCGATCCGAACTAAATCCATAAAGTTTTTTACTAACCGATCTGTATTCATAAATTCCTCCTAATCCACCTTATAGGGGTATGGTTTGTCTAACATAAATCTGAACATTGATATGTTGAGCATAACAAAGAAAAAAGGCAGACACAAGTGTCTACCTTTACAAATATTCTTTAAAATTTAGTAATTTGACTCTTTAACTTCAAAGTAGTTTTGCGGATGAAGACACGCTGGACATTTCTCAGGTGCTGATTCACCTTCGTGAACATAACCGCACTTATCACATTTCCATCTTTCTACTTCGCCTTTTTTAAATACTTCATCGTTTTCAATGTTGGCAGCAAGTTTAAGGTAACGCTGTTCGTGTTCCTTTTCTACTTTTGCGATCATTGTAAACGCAGCAGCCACCTGCATGAATCCTTCTTCTTTGGCAACTTCAGCAAAGTGAGGATATAATTCTGTGTATTCTTCATTCTCGCCTGCAGCGGCTTCTTTAAGGTTCTCAAGTGTTGAAGCAACTTTTCCAGCTGGGTACATCGCAGTGATCTCCACTCCGCCACCTTCAAGGAAGCTGAAAAATCTTTCCGCATGCACTCTCTCGTTGTCGGCAGTCTCAAGGAATAGTGCCGCGATTTGATTGAAGCCTTCTTTTTTTGCTTGCTTTGCAAACATCGTATATCTGTTTCTCGCCTGTGATTCACCAGCGAATGCCTTTAATAGGTTTTGCTCAGTTTTTGTACCTTTAATTGAAGCCATCGTATCTCTCCCTTATTATCTCATTATGCGTTTGTCGGTGGAACAAATGTACGTGTCGCAAGTTCTCTGTCAAGCATTAAAACAGCGTGTCCTTCGCCGTTGATCAACTTCAGTTGATCGAGGATGCTGTTCACATTGGATTCTTCTTCCACTTGCTCATCAATGAACCATTGCAAGAAACTTGTAGAAGCGTAATCTCTCTCTTCAATTGCAAGTGCCATCAGATCATTTATAAGACTTGTCACGTGTTCCTCATGTTTTAGTGTTTCCTCGAAAACATGGATCATATTATCCCAATCGGTGATCGGCTGATCCATTGCTTCCAACACCACCCTACCGCCACGTTCGTTCACATAGTTGTAGAATTTAAGTGCGTGGAACTGTTCCTCTTCAAATTGAATTCTCATCCAGTTTGCAAAACCTGGCAGATTTCGGTTTTCAAAATAGGCAGACATCGACAGGTAAAGAAATGCCGAATAGAATTCTGCATTGATTTGTTTATTATAGGCTTGATTCAATTTATCCTTAAGCATGTATTCACTCCTTAGTGGCGGGTATTATGATTTCCAGTGGCCATGAAGGTTACAATATTCACGAGCAACCACTTCGTTTGCTTCAACCATAAATATGGCAACCGGTTCTTGACCCGGCTTTAAATATTCTGTGTAGACTTTTCCATCCGCAACAAGTTCAATCCACTCGATAAAATGTTCTTCTGTCATCGGGTGAAGTGTAGATCCAACAGTCACCTTAAAGCCGCCATCGATTTTTTCGATTACAGGTACATGTTTCTCAGTAGTCTTATCAGCAGTTTTTTCTTCTAAAAGCTGCATTTCCTCATCACAACATACAAGTGCGCCTGGACCACCATGATAGACTTCCACGATGTTGCCACAAGCCTCACATTTGTAAACTTCAAGTCTTTTAGCCATTGTTATCCTCCTGTTTTTGGGTATGTAGGTTTCTCATAAAAAGAGATTCTTCGATTAGTTACGAGAATCCCCTTAATGTTTCTTAAAGACACTTGTTACAAATCCCTTTAAAATAAATATGTTTTTGATTAATCTGGAATGCATCAAGTGAACCTGATTCAATGTTGATTATATCTGTTTCAAAGTCATAAACCTCTTTACATTTTTCGCATTTAAAATGTCCGTGAACCTTTGTATTCGCATCATACCTAGCTTCAGTTTCTTCGATTGTGATAAGTTGTGCGATATCTTTTTCTACGAAAAGATTGAGCGTATTGTATACAGTTGTCTTTGATAATGTGGGAATTTCAGAAACCAATTCCTTGTAGATTTCATCAACTGTCGGGTGTGTACGATTTTGATACAGGTATTCAAAAATTTTCATGCGCTGAAATGACGGTTTGATGTTATGACTTTTCAGATAATCACCGATGTTGTCAATTCTTAGCTTCATTTTAAACTCTTTCTAAGCTGGCTCGAACATATCCTTGCCAACTCCACATAATGGGCAAACCCAATCATCTGGGATATCGTCAAAAGATGTACCTGGCGCTACTCCACCATCTGGATCACCGATTTCTGGATCATATTCATATCCACATGCTACGCAAACAAACTTTTCCATATCATTCTCCTTTTGTCCTAATTTTAGTTAAGCTGGTTCAAACATGTCTTTGCCGACTCCGCATAGAGGGCAAACCCAATCTTCTGGAATGTCATCGAATGATGTTCCAGGTGCTACTCCGCCATCCGGATCACCGATTTCTGGGTCGTACTCATAACCACAAGCAATACAAACATACTTTTGCATGATAATTCCTCCTTGTATAATTGTTTTAGTCACGTCATTGTTACCCTCAATCGCGTTTTGAAAACACCTTAAAAGGTAAAATTATTTAAACGTGTAATAACTTTTAATTTGTAATCATTACATATTTATAATATCAAACTTGTTAAAAAAGTCAACAGGATTGCGCAAAAATATGAAAAAAGACGACTTTATGTTCACGCCGGCGAGAGTGATTATCATTCGCGCATGTTATGCAAACACTTGGTTTGATTAGAATTTTTATAGGTATAAATAATAGAGAAACGATTGACAGAAAGGTATCAATCTACTATAGTGTATTTAGTTTGTAACGATTACATATTTGCATTCAATCAAGGGAGGATTTTATGAAAACCTTAAAACTCAAAGATGGTATCACTTGGATCGGTTCACTTGATCCCGATTTAAGAATATTCGATATCGTAATGCACACGGAATTCGGTACGACGTACAATTCCTATGTGGTGCAGGGCACAGAAAAGACCGCTGTGTTTGAAACTGTTAAAGTAAAGTGTTTTGATGAATATATGGAAAAGTTGCGATCGGTAGTAGACCCTGCGAGCATCGACTATATCGTTGTAGATCACACCGAACCCGACCATGCGGGTAGTGTGGAGCTGCTGCTTGATTATGCTCCAAACGCTGTCGTTTTAGGATCAGCAGCTGCCATCAACTTTTTAAAGGCGATTGCCAACCGTGACTTCAGATATGAGGTCGTCAACTTCGATACTGAAATCGACCTTGGTGGAAAAACACTCAAGTTCATCTCAGCACCTTTCCTACATTGGCCGGATTCGATCTATACCTATATAAAAGAAGACAAGACCATCATCACCTGTGACAGTTTCGGTTCACATTATTCCTTTGATGATATCTTGTACTCGAAAATGACCGATGGGAATAAAAAGGACTACAACAAAGCCCTTCTCTATTACTATACGATGATTATGGGACCTTTCAAGCCGCATGTGCTTGCTGCGATAGATAAGATCGAGGACCTTGATATCGACCTGATCTGCCCTGGACACGGACCTGTGCTTGATGAAAATCCAAGACAGATCGTGGAAACCTATCGCAACTGGTCGACTGAGAGTAATCCGAATACGAAAAAAACCGTCATCATCCCTTATGTGGCAGCCTACGGTTACACCAAAGAACTGGCAGACAAGATCACAGAAGGTATCCGCTCGGCAGGTGATATCGATGTCAAACTCTATGACATGGTGTATGCGGATAAGTCCGAGGTGATGGAAGAAATCAAGTGGGCGGACGGTTACCTGTTCGGCACACCGACCATCAACGGCGACGCGCTTCCACCAATCATGGATCTTGTGATGGGCATGTCTCCTATCGTACACGGCAGAAGACTTGCTGCGGCCTTCGGTTCTTACGGATGGTCTGGCGAAGGAGTTCCAAACGTCGATGCGAGGCTTAAGGCCCTTAGAATGAAAATGTACGCGCCTGGTCTCAGAGTCAACTTCAAACCTTCTGAGAGCGAACTGGAAGCGGCTTTCGAATACGGATTGGGATTCGGTGAAAAACTGCTTGGCCGAGAACCTTCCATCCACTTCAGCCTTGATGTGAACGACGGCGAAAAACATATCAATCCAAGCGGTGAGATGAAGCTTTGGAAGTGCGTTGTCTGTAATGAGGTGTTCGAAGGGGTTGAACCGCCAGACATCTGTCCAGCATGCGGCGCCTCCCATGAACAGTTTGAAGAATATGTCGTAGTGGAAAACACATTCGCATCACAGGAAGAATACGATGTCGTCATCATCGGCGCATCGGCTGCCGGTGTCGCCGCAGCAGAAGCGGTAAGAATGAGAAACCAAAACGCAAGCATCGAGCTGATAAGCGCGGAAAACCACCTGGGTTATTACAGACCCATGCTCTCAGACTACCTCAACGGGTCGCATCAGGAAAGTATGTTCTACCTACACGACAAATCCTGGTACGAAGAGAACAAGATCGTCACCACACTCGGTGTAAGAGTGGAGATGATCGACACAGAAAACAAACTGCTTGAGCTTTCAAACGGAGCCAGTAGAAAATACGAAAAATTGATTCTGGCAAATGGATCGCAGAACATGATACCGAAGATCAACGAAATCGAAAAAACCGGCGTGTTCAACCTAAAGACGATCGAGGATGCGGATGCGATCAAAGCCTATGCGAAAAACGCGAAAAAATGCGTGGTGATCGGCGCAGGCCTCTTAGGTCTTGAAGCGGCGTGGGAACTGAAAGAACTCGGACTTGAGATCGTCGTACTCGAACGTGAGAACAGAGCCCTTCCACGACAACTCGACAAAGATGCTTCAAGCCTTTTCGAGTCGGGCATCGACCACGCGGGCATCGACTTCTACAAAGACACGATGGTAAGCGCTATCACAGGCAAAGAGCACGTTGAAGGGGTCCAGCTATGCGACGGCGAGTTCATCGCATGCGACATGGTCATCTACTCGACGGGAGTAAAACCGAGCATAGACTTATTTGACAACACAGGTATCATCACCAACCGAGGCGTCATCGTAAACGACCAGATGATGACCAACGCACGGGACGTGTTCGCCTGCGGCGACGTATGCGAGCATGAAGGCATTGTCTACGGCATCTGGCCGACAGCCATCGAACAGGGCACCGTAGCCGGCGCGAACGCGGTCGGAGACACAATCGCCTTCAAGCCGTCCATCCCTGCCAATGTCTTTAACGGTATGCACATGAAGGTGTTCTCCATAGGCGATATCGGCCGTGATGAGAACCATAGCTATAAAGAAGTTGGAGACATCCAAGAAAAACAAGGCGTCTATAAGAAGATGTTCTTCAGAAACAACCACTTCGTCGGCGGCATCCTAATCGGCGACGTGGCAAAATCACTCACCATGATCCGCGGAGTCGGCAAACAGGCTGACATCAAGGAAATGGTGGAGGAAATCGTACTTAAATAGCCAAAAGGACGCATTCGCTTGCGTCCTTTTTTTGGTCCATTAGCTTTTTATAAAGGCCTCTATCGCCTCTTGTGATGGCATCACATCATAATCGCCAGGCGACTGGTCCGCTTTATGGTACTCTACTCCCTGAGCCTGCTGCTGCAGCAGCTTGTCCGCAAAAGCGTCCACACCCATGTCGCGTGCGCAGCAGTTGAATGCCATGACGCGTTTATTTTTGAAGAGGTCCTTCTCACAAGGAAACTCCTTGCAGGCATGACAGCCTCCGACACCTTTTTCCATGCTGCACGCCTTCACTTCACATGATTTGGCCTTTTCCTGTACGCATCCTTCACACTCGTAGCTGCATACGACACAGGCCAGACCGCAACTGCCGATTTTAGTTTTTCTTTCCATGACTACCTCCTAGCCGTTCCTCACTTATGTATCAGATCATTGTCATTATAAAGAAGAAAACACGACAACTAGCTGTCGTGTTTCGAATAAATAGTCATTATTTTTCTTGTATGCTCCTCAAGGAGCGTTCTTATCTCTTGCGGTTCAACAACTTCGAGATCACTGCCGAAACTGAGTAAGATTCCCTTCCATAATCTTTCTTTGGGGATGATGTGCAGTTTTGCACATAAAGTTTCCTCGTCAACCCTTTTGACATCCATAGGCATGAGATACTCATCGACAGAAACAGCGATCTTATCCGCGTATTTAATTTCCACTTCGACGGTCTTTAGCTCTTCCTGAGAGACCAGAGACCGAATCTGAGCATGGTCTGGATGATGATTAGAAAAGGAGGATCCCGTGACTTTCAACTCGGTGATACGAGCCACCTTATAGGTCCTGTAGACTTGTTTTTGCGTATCAAAAGCTACAAGGTACCAGCTGTACCACTGATATGCCAGGTAGATAGGCTCCAAACGTTTCTCGCTTGAACCGTGATCGGCATTTACATAAGTGACTGCAAGTTGTTTTTCACTTCGAATCGCGTCTTCGATACCGGTCAGCAAAGTAGTGATTTTTGGATTTTCATTCGCGGAGCTAAAGTCCAGTTTGACAGGATGTGCAGACGTTGATGTCAACGAGCCTATCTTTTCATAAGCACCCTTCAACTTCTTGTTTTCCCAAGCACTCATCGCCGACTCCAAAGCCATCCGCATCACCTGTAGATCCTGTTGGTCGGCAACTTGCCTGGACAGCCTAAAGGTATCCAGTAGCTGATAACCGCCCTTTACACCCCTTAGCGACACCACAGGTATGCCTGCCATATTGATGCTCTCGATATCCCTTTGAATGGTTCTTTCAGAAACCTCAAACCTCTCAGCCAACACCTTTGCGGTTGCAAACTCCTTATTGAGCAGGTAGGTCACTATCCTTAGCAATCTTTGTAGTTTCATTTCATGTCCTTACTGACTTATTTAGTATTGGCACCTTCAACAAAGTGCTTGAATATGATGATATGGTCTTCCTCGGATCCTATCAGGTTCTCTGGATGCCACTGCACGCCCATCACATTGTCAGTCCTATGTTCAATCGCTTCAACGATTCCGTCATTGGCTCTCGCAGTAACCCTCAGGCCGTCGCCCAAGAGGTTGATTGCCTGATGGTGCATGGAATTGACTCCTAGCGTTCTCTTTTTGTACACATCAAACACCTTGCTGTCTTCAACCAGTTCGACATCATGCGCCAGACCGCCAGTACCCACCTGTTTTCCCTGATGGTCGAGACTTGTATCATATTCCGTATTGATGTCCTGATACAAGGTACCGCCGTAATAGATGTTGATCAGCTGGAAGCCCCTGCAGATTCCCATCACCGGTATCCCTTTTTCGATGGCGAGTCTTAAGAGATGCATCTCTACGCTATCCCTGATATCAGAAACATGCTTCGTATGGTCGATCGGCTCATGTCCGTATAAAGATGGATTGATATCCACACCACCAGTGAAGATGATCCCATCAATCGTATCGATGTAACCCTCTAGTTTGTCATGTTTTACGGACAAGGGGATGACAATCGGTATGCCGTCCGCCGAGTCAATCGCCTTCACAGATGAGGTACTGATCATGTTCCTGTTTTTCTTACCACACGTGTCGATGTAAGTGGTCACTCCGATTTTCTTCATTGTGCTCTCCAATCTGCCGAATACTTTGCTTAAATCTATCGTATAAGAATCACATGTCATTTACAATAGGTTTTCAAAGTACTCCACCACCCTAGGAATGCCTGCCATAAAGAGACCTTGCTCATACAACGCCATAATTTTGTCCTTCGTCGCCACCTGAATCTCACTGACCTCGCCGGGCTGGCATCTTAGATCATCGAGTTGGAACTCCTGCTCAAATAGCCACACATCTGCAAAATGAGAGCATTCGGACTCTATCCTATAGGTTTGGATCAGGTGCCCGACGCTTTGCACCACTAGACCGATTTCTTCTTCCAACTCACGTTTCACCGCATCATAGCTGCTTTCACCCGCAGTCGCGGAACCGCCTGTGACTTCCCATGTATTGGCAAAGGTCTTTTCGGGTGACCGTTTTGACAGGAGAAACTCATCTTTGGCGTTTTTGACAATCCCAAAAACGACCAGGTGATACTCGCCTTTTTCCAAATTGTCTCCCCTGATCGTCGTCCTACCCGTCAGGCGCTTATTTTCATCGTATATATCCCAAATCTCCATCTTGATTCCTTTCTGTACATTTCAATGTATGTCATCTAGTTTCATCAGTTCATCTATTTTGAGCCGTTTCACTAACAACGAACACGGAAACAGCTCCTTCATTACTTGATTATAATAAAAGAAACACCATCTTGTGGTGTTTTAAGGTAAACGTAATATGCAATTATACATCTTAACAGAACTACCTACCACTTTCTGAGCATCCCCCTTGAGAATAGCTACGGTTACCCTAAGGAAGATTCAAAAAACTTGTCGAGAGTCAGTGATCACTTAAGAGAACGATTACTAAAACCCTGGAGAAAGCTCAGAAAGTTGTAGCTGTATTCAACTGAATATGCCAAAAGCACCAATGTGTCACCTTCAGATTCACAACGGCACTTTTGACGTTTGCTATGGTTACTGGTTTGTCTATTGGTTCAGCGGTTAGTCTATGAATTGGTTTATCTACTAGTATGATTATTCTTCAGTTTGGATTATAGTGTGACAGGTCTTCCGAAATCCGGTGGAAAGTCTTCTTCTCCTGCCATGAACTTGTTCTCATGATGCTGAGTGAATGCAACCGACAAACATAATACAAGGACCATTACAAAACCGACAACGCTTCTTTTCATAGATTAGCTCTCCTTCTCTCTCAGATAATTCAAAGATACAGGAGATTTAGATAGCTAATTCACCCACAAATGGGGTAAACTATGATTGTAAAAAAGCTAGTTAGGATTTCCTTAACATAGCGACGTTAACGATAATCAGTTTGGAATTCGAGGTTTGCTGTGAAAGACAATTACATTAAGTTTGGCCTTGAGGCAAAAAAAATACGGGTGGATTTAGGGTATTCAAGAAGTTATGTTGAAAAAAACGCCCACGTGCCACAAGAAACCTTAAGAAGATTTGAGGATTTGGGTCACGAGCCTAAGCTGAAAACCTTGGAACGCTTATCCGATTTGTATAAGATCGACATGATCAACGTCTTTATGAAAAACAGGGCCTATACCAACATGTTCTCGACAGAACTCATAAGTGACGTGAGCAACCTGTCTAAGAATCTTGAGTATGGCATCCTTAGCGCTAAGTTGCTTGAACTTATAGATAACTTATCCTCCCGTTCGAAAGACGAAACCAAAACAGAACTCATCATCCATTTTTTGACTTGCTGCCTGTCACTTGGGGAGAAATCGACCAAGGATATCAAGCGCAACATCATGAACCTGGAAGACACGTTAATCGAGCTCAGTCGAAATCGAAAGCGGATCTTATCCGATGTTTACCTTTATGACTTTGAGATAACGATCGCACTATTGCTGGTAATCCAATATAGGCGTATAAAGGATAATATGAGGGCGATCGAACTTATCGAGAACGTGATTGCCATTGTAGACTCCAATCCCTACCGGTCAGAGCACCAGACCAATCAGCTAGGGTTTCTTTATCTGAATTTGAGCTACTCCTATCACTATTTCGACAATCATGAAAAGGTGATTTCCATTGTCGACAAGGCCATTTTCAACCCCCAGCTTCGCTTCTCCAATACGACCTATAACAATTTGATGCTAAGAAAGGTCATCGCACTTTTCAAGTTAAATGACCCCTCTTACAAACTCCTCGTCGCATCGATTTGCATGAATGAGACACCCACTCGTAAATCGGCCATTGTAAAAACGCTAAGGGATCAGTATGGTATCGATTTGGATACCATTTATGCGGAGTTTGAAATCAAGCGCTAAAAGGCCATAGAAAAAGAGCTGATTCATTTTGAACCGGCTCTTTTTGTTTTCATATTTTAGACCAACTTAAATACTTACCAGTTGCGTACGACCAGTTTTATCCGCTTCGAATGCGGCCTCCATCACCTTCATGACCCGCATGGCCTGCTCCGTTGTGATACTGAGCCCACGCTTTTCTTCGATGGCGTCTATCCATCCGTCGTAGACGACACAAAGGTGGTCTGTGACATCAAGAGGCTCTGTCAGCACAAGTGTTTCTGTAGACTCTTTGCGACGTGGCGCCATGGTTTTTGTCGGACCTGCCTTGGTGTAGACGATTTCATCCTCCCACGTACTGTCAGGATCGATGCAGCGTACGATTTTGCCGTCGCAGTTCCAGTCATCGATTTGAAGGGTACCTTCTGTTCCAAGCACGTACCATCTGGGATGGGTGATGTAGTTGTTTGTGGACACTTCGACATGGGCTATAAGGCCCTTTTCGAAGGTCAGCGTGAGTCTGAAATTGTCATCGACTTCAGGGTACTGGATACTGAACATTTTACATGACACGCTTACCACGCGGTCATCACTCATGTGAAGGAGCTGATCGATAAGGTGCACACCCCAGTCGAGCATCATTCCGCCACCCAGCTCCTTGATCGTGCGCCAGCCTTTTGGCATTCCGCGCGAACCCTCGACGCGTGATTCAATCACATACACCTCACCCAAAAGTCCGGCTTCCACAGACCGTTTCATCAGCACGAAATCCTTGTTCGAACGCCTGTTGTGGTTGATGGTGAAGATTTTTCCGTACTCTTTTTCAGCCTCCATGATGGAACTGAGCTCAATCGAACTGAGTGTGACCGGTTTTTCACAGATCACGTGTTTGCCGGCAGCCATCGCTTCTATAGATAGTTCCATATGGACTTCATTGGTGGTGGCGATCAAGATCAGATCAAGCTCCGGATCATGGAGAATCGCTTCTTTGGACGAGTACGCCTTCAATCCGTTTTGCACTGCCACTTTCATTCGCTCTGGATTCACATCGTAAACGCCCTTCACTTCAAGTCGTTCGTATGCCTTTAAGCAGTCCACATGGTAGCTTGCCATGCCACCATAGCCTATGATACCCATTTTCAACATCTGTTTTCCTCGCTTAACTATCACTTATGCCCACCACATGTCCGCCGGTGATTCGAAAACGATGACCCTATTTAGGAACTCGCACGCCTTTGACATGCCCTCGTCAATCGACATCAGCGCGTCCTCATGCTCGATGCTGATGATGCCGTCGTAGCCGACCGCTTTTAGCATGCTGATGATGTCGTTCCAAACTTCAAGTCCGTGCCCGTAACCTACAGTTCTAAACACCCACGACCTGTCGAGTCCATCACCGTAATGTTTGTTGTCAAGCACGCCGTTTATGACTACATTGCGCTCATCGATTTTGGTGTCTTTGGCATGAAAGTGATAGATCGCACCTTTTAATGCCTTGATCGCACTCACAGGATTGATGCCCTGCCAGAACAGATGGCTCGGGTCCACGTTCGCTCCGATCACATCACCCACAGCTTCTCTAAGTTTCAGTAGCGTCTCTGGATTGTACACGCAAAAGCCGGGGTGCATTTCTAGGGCGATCTGGTTCACGCCATGCTCCTTTGCAAAAGCGGCGGTCTCTTTCCAGTAGGGAACAAGCACTTCATCCCACTGATACTCAAGCACGCGTCCAAAATCATCCGGCCAAGGGCATGTCACCCAATTGGGGTAGGTGGCACCCGGACCGTCACCCGGGCATCCTGAGAAGGTCACTACCGTGTCCACACCTAATTTTTCTGCAAGAAGCACAGCGTCTGTAAACTCATCGTGGAATTTTTTTGCGATCTCCTTTTGCGGATGAACCGGGTTTCCGTGGCACGCGAGTGCCGAGATCTGCATGCCGTATTTTGATACTAACGCTTTGACCTTTTCTACCGCACCCTGATCCACAAGTAGTTCCTTGACATTCAGGTGGGCGCTGCCAGGGTAGCCACCCGCACCCAGTTCAAGGGCCCCAACGCCCATTTTACTGAGTTTGATCAGTGTTTCTTCTAATGTAAGTGCGCTATATGGTACCGTCAATACTCCTAATTTCATGGTCTTACTCCTTTATTGTCATCATTTATGTGATAGCAAGCTCCTAAGTGAACGTTCCATGCTCTCAAGGCTAGTACCGCTAGAAGTCTCTTGTTCATAGATAAAGTCCTTCTCAGGATAATCCATGATCATGCGCTTAAAGTCGATCACACCCTCACCCGCTTCCACGTTTAGCCTTTCACCAAGTACTTTCGTCTGTTTTAAATGAACCACAGGGCATCTGCTTGAATTGATTTTAAGATACTCCTCTGGATCAAGTCCTGCCACCGCTATCCAGTAAAGGTCGGGCTGTAGAACCACATAGCGGCTGTCCACGTGTTCAAATAGGACTTCAAGGGGGGATTGTCCCTGCGATTCTTCAAATTCATGGTCGTGATTGTGGTAGGCGAAAATAAGGTCTGACTCCGCGCATTTTTTTCCGATCGCACTGAAGAGTTTCGCATGCTCCAACGCGCTTTCCACCGACGTGATGTCGGCCCATGGACAAACGAGATACTTTGCACCCAGATCGTTTAAAAATTCGATTTCCTCCTCCAGATGTGTGGTGAGCCTGTCAAGGCTTACATGCGAAGAGATCGCAATCAGTCCCAAGCTGTCGAGTTTTTCTTTGAGCTCCTTTGCTGCATATCCCCCATATCCTGCGAATTCGACACCCGCATATCCCATGGCTGCGATTTTTTCAAGCGTACCCATATAATCCTTAACCATCTCGTCTCTGATGGAATACAGCTGGGCGTATATTTTTTTCATCCTCTTCTCCCTATTTAGCCACAAGGTTAAAATTCAATTTCTTTACCCGTTCTTGCCGATTCGTAGATCGCCTCGAGGATCTCGGTGACCACCAGGGCCTGCTCCGCCTCGACAACTAGTGGCTCGTCTTCTATCACAGCCCTATAAAACGCTTTGGCTTCTAGTACTTCAGGCTTGTCCTCGCCGCCTTCGTAAAAGTCCACGCCTTCTGCGCCAAGCGACGGCTTCAGTGTCGTAAGCTTTCCAAAATCAGTACTGTTGATCCGAAGACCGTCTTCCATGTCTGCTCCTGCCTTTGTCCCGCAAAGGGTAGTACGCGCTTCTTTCACATCCAGGGTGTTCAGCGCCCAGCTCGCCTCCAGCATGATTGTCGCACCGTTTTCCATGGTGATGAACCCGAAAGCCGAATCTTCCACAGTAAAGGCTTGAGTGTCCCAGTCTCCCCATGCGTTGCCCGTTTGGGTCTGGTCGCCCAGCTTTTTATAGACGCTGCCCTTGACACTTTTGACCTTGTAATTGTCCATAGCCCAAAGCGTAAGGTCCAGGGCATGGGTTCCGATATCTATAAGGGGGCCTCCGCCTTGTTCCTCTTCGTTTAGGAACACGCCCCATGTCGGTACGGCGCGACGTCTTATGGCATGGGCTTTGGCAAAGTAGACCTCTCCCAAATCTCCACGCTTTACGGCCTTGTGCAGGTACTGACTATCCGCCCGATACCTGTTCTGATAGCCGATCGTCAACAGCTTGCCTGTTTTCTTTGACGCTTCTAGCATCAGTCGCGCATCCTTTGCCGTCTTTGCCATCGGCTTCTCGCACATCACGTGTTTGCCAGCCACCATGGCGGCAACGGATATCTCCATGTGCGACTTGTTTGGGGTGCATACATGGATGGTGTCGATCGATTCGTCTTTTAAAAGCTCATTGAAGTCCTGATACGCCTTTGCTCCCTTTATGCCGAAGTCTTTTACAGCCTGTTTCGCCTTTGTAAGATCGATGTCGCAAAAGGCCACCATCTCGACCTGATCAAGCTTTTTAAGCACCGGCATATGTTTGTTGTTTGCAATACCGCCACACCCTATAATTCCAACGCGAATCTTCTTCATCACTAACTCTCCTTGTCCTTGACTCACAGTTTAAATTCCTTTTAATGCTGTCAGTATAGCTAAAATAGCGTTTTCATAATATAATAATTGCATCAAGAAATATCAATTATTTGTCATAGCAAATACACTTTCAGACTTTTATATAACTGTAACTTCTCGAAAACCTACTTATTTCAACGCTTTCATAAGGAGCACAGATGAAAAGCTTTTACGAAAACCAAAAATTTATTGTGGGTGGCGTCTCCTACCCCTTCAGAAGCCATATACAAGAAGCCGTGGGGCAGCGCGTCATGGTCGAAGCGCATTATCATACCTATATTGAAATCCTCTACTGCCTAAGCGGCAGTTTCAGCATTTTCTTGGACGGTAAGGGCGATACGTTTTACAAAGGGGATATGGTCGTCATCAATTCGATGGAAGTGCACTATATCAGGGCCCTCTCAGAAGGAAACAACAAGTACATCGTCATACGCTTTGACCCAGAACTCCTCTACACCACGACGCAAACCATCTTTGAGGCGAAATACGTGTTGCCCTTCACCATGCTTCACGCCACGCACCAGAAGATATTCAGGCATCACGAGATCAGCGCCACTTTTCTCCCCCAACTTTTAAATGAGATCCTCGTGGAAGACGCACAAAAAAAATACGGGTTCGAACTCGCGGTTCGTACCCATATCGGTCGTATTTTTTTATGGATTTTAAGAACCTGGAATGAGCAGGGCCTCGACCTCAACCTCTGCTATGCCTTCAACCAAGAGACCATCGAGCGGCTTCAAAAGGTGTTCGACCATGTTGAAAACCACTACGACCGGGTAATCACCATAGACGAGATGGCTCAGCTTTCGAACATGAGCTACAGTTATTTCTCTAGGTTTTTCAAATCCGCCATGCAGCGCAATTTCAGCGACTACGTCAATCACGTGCGCGTATCCAAAGCCGAGAACCTTTTGGCTACGACCGACTTCAGCATCACCGATGTAGCACTAAGCGTAGGATTTTCAACATCCAGCTACTTTATACAGCAGTTCAAACACTACAAGAACATGACCCCCCGTCAATTCAGAGCCAACTTCAAGTCTTTGGTGGATAGGTATGAGTGAGCGTTCAAATTATACGCCCCCTAAGTACCTTGCATTGATACAACTTCTCTTCTTTCATGATAAAAATAATTTATTGTAATTTTTCGTGTTGACCTTAGAGTAACTCAAACGTTTATGATTGGTGTGAAATCGTTTTCTAAATAAATTTTAAGAGGAGAGAATATGTTTACAGTTAAAAACAAGTATATGGTTTTGGTAGGAGCATTACTCGCTCAAGTTACCATAGCGGGCTTATACGCATGGAGTATATTCGGCACCGCACTGCAAGTGGAACGTGGTTGGGATGGAAATTCCATACTTTTACCTTACTCACTGGCACAATTCGTCTTTGCATTCAGTACGCTTGCATCAGGCCGCCTAGTGGATAAGCACGGTCCTAGAATCACATTGATGATCGGTGGTCTTTTATATGGAACAGGACTCATCTTGTCTTCATTTGTAACATCTCCAAGCATGCTTTACTTGACTTATGGTGTCTTGACAGGCGCAGGTGTAGGTTTTGTCTATGTTTGCCCGCTTTCAACACTGATCAAATGGTTCCCTAAGAACAGAGGTATGATCACAGGTCTTTCTGTCGGCGTATTCGGTGGTGGAAGTATCATCTTCCAAAAGGTCATTTCAAACTTCTTGACTACAACGGACGTTTCTGGCGCTTTCCTTAAACTTGGTATCATCTCAATGGCGCTGATCATGACAGGTGCCTTATTCACAAACAATCCAGTCGGCTTTGTAAAGCAATCCGCTCAAAAGGGCGAAGGCGACTATACTACTAAAGAAATGATGAAGACATCGAAATTCAAGATCACTTGGGTGATGTACTGGTTGGCAGTAATTCCAGGTCTGCTTGTACTTGGTGCCGCTAAAAACATCGGTATCGAAGTTGCTGGTCTTGATGTGACAATGGCTGCAGGTGTCATCTCTATCCTGGCGATATCCAATGCCGGCAGTAGACTTGTTTCCGGTACCTTGTCCGATAAGTTCGGCACGCTCAATGTGCTTAAGCTGATCTTCGTGATTACGATCGCATCACTCCTGTCACTAAGCTTCTTAGCGGATATCAAAGCGGTATTCTACCTAAGCGTTATCGGTGTGGCAGTGGGTTACGGCGGTTTCCTGGCACTTTTCCCTACGTTCACAAATCAAGAGTTCGGTTCATTCAGATACGGATCCAACTATGGTGTGGTTTACCAGGCATACGGCCTTGCGGCACTATCCGGTATCTTCATCAAGTCAATGGTCGGTAGTTATACGACTACATTCATCTTCTCGGCGGTTGCCGCGATGATCGGTCTTGGAC
Source organism: Fusibacter sp. A1 (assembly GCF_004125825.1). Taxonomy (NCBI): domain Bacteria; kingdom Bacillati; phylum Bacillota; class Clostridia; order Eubacteriales; family Fusibacteraceae; genus Fusibacter; species Fusibacter sp. A1. The sequence goes on from NZ_QQWI01000003.1 coordinate 341,256, forward strand.
TTTCCTTCTTCATCAAAGAGAGAGCGAAAGAAGAAGCTACTGCTAAAACAACTAAATCGGCATAGTAAAAAGGCAAAAAATCAGACCACTCGAATGAGTGGTCTTTTTATTTCATTCTATTAGCGAACCGCTCTAGCAAGAGTTTCCCTTCCATCGATCATCTGCTTCCAAACAATCGATCCAAGTACGACCCCTCCACCGATCAGCGAGTACACCGTCGGCTTCTCACCGATGAAGATCAAGACCCAGAGCGGATTGAAGAGGGGTTCTATGACCGGTATCAGAGCGGCTTCAAGCGCTGTCACATGTTGAACCGATTTTGTGAACAAGACATATCCAAGCCCTAATTGAAAAATCCCAAGCACTAGAATGCTGGACACGCTTTGAACCGTGATGGACGGTGGAAAGAGCAATGCGAAGGGTAGCGCCAGGACAAACAGAATCGCACTTCCCAAAAGTGTCATATGAAGCGGATTGTTTTCTTTTTTACGATTCATCACAAGAATCATCACCGCAAGCATGATACCCGCTAGGATAGCAAGGAGGTTTCCCAGCATGTTTCCGACCGACAGGTTTCCGACAAAAAACAGGACCATGCCCGTCATCACAGATAGGATCACCAGCACATCCCTTTTGCGAAGCACTTCCTTGTACACTACTGTAGAGATCATCAAAACCCATATGGGTGCGGTAAACTGAAGCAAGATCGCATTGGTCGAGGTCGTCAGCTTATTGGCAAAGATAAAGCAGGTTGCAAGTGTCGCATAGCAAACGGCGCCTATCCAGACGTCCTTTGAAAACCGCTTTGGCAGTTTTCCTGAAAAGAACAGCATGAGACTACCTGCGATACCGCTTCTTATCCCTGCGATGACTAACGGATGCCAGTCTACAAGTTTGATGAACAAACCGCCTAAGCTCCATAAGAGAGCGGCGCATACCATGTATATAATCGCTTTATTTCTACTCATTCTCAACCTCGTTTTTATGTCTTTAATGACATTATAGGGCCCAGGCAATTATTTGTAAATTAAAAAAGCTCCCCGTAGGGGAGCCAGTTATTTTGAATAGTTCAAAAGCGTTTTTATCACGTTTTCCATCTGCTTCTTATCCACCAGATTACCATCGTCGTCTGTGACCATGCACTGCATCGCATGCTCTTCCATGATGACGATTCCCACCTTATGGACACTCGATTTGATTGCTGCGATCTGTAGCAGGATGTCCTCACACGGCTTATCCTCTTCAATCATCTTCTCTATGCCTGCGATGTGTCCCTTGATTGTTTTCAGCCTATTGATAATCTTTTTCTTCGCATCATTCATAATAGCCCCTCCTATTGTCTTGCGTTCTCTACTAGCTTTAAAAACTGCTCTTTATTTATCGTTCCGACATGGTAATCTGTGATGATCCCATCGGGACCGACGACCACACTCGTTGGAATCGAACGCACTTTGTAATCTCTTGCAGCAACACTTTTTTCATCTAAGAGTATCGGAAAAGCGATTTCGAATTCCTCGAGCAGCGCATACATGTCCTCTAACTTATCCTGTTCAGTCAGGTTGATTCCTAAAACGACGACACCATCGTCCTTGTTTTCAAGATAGGCTTCGTTGATGTAGGGCATCTCTGCTCTACAAGGGGGACACCAGCTTGCAAAGAAGTTGAGTATCACTACTTGTCCCTCGAAATCGGATAAGGATACAGGGTTGCCGTCTATGTCATCAAGACTCACGTCAATCGCCTTCTTACCCGGTAAAAATCCTTCTTCTACACTCGCCTCTTCGACAGCTTCAGAAACAGCCTCCGTACTTTCCTGCTCATCCGCTTGAACGGTTTGAGGCTGATCGCCTTTTGGCGGTTCTATAGAAAGATTGACTGGCTGACAGGCCAGAAGTATCACGCTGAGTACGATGAGCAGTACACTTACCATTATTTTTTTCATATTTCGCTCCTTTACGAGAAGAATGCTGTTATCTTATTGAGATAATTGAAGTAAATCATAAATCCTACGGCGATAATCAGAAGTCCTGACAGGACTTTGACGACATGCAGATACTTTCCCGACTTTTCAAGCAGGATCACAAGCTGACTCATGAGCAGCACCGAAGCTATAAATGGAATCATGAAACCGAAGGCATAGATCAGCAGTAAGAACATTCCTGTTCCAATCGTCTGACTGTTCGCAGCGTACAAAAGCACCGTAGCCAGTATGGGGCCGACACAGGGAGTCCATCCAAAGCTGAAGGCCATTCCCATAACCACCGCAGTACCGAATTTTGCTTTTTTCGCACGAACCCTTACTTTACGTTCTCTCATCAGGAAACTTGGTTTGATGATTCCGAGCTGAAAGACCCCCAGTAGGATGACAAGTATACCGAATACTTTTCTTAAGGTATCTGAAATTCCAAGTAAAAATCCGCCCACGCTCGTCGCGACCGCGCCAAGTAAAATGAAGACCAGTATGAGTCCTATGAAAAAGCCTGCTCCGTTCACATATAATTTTCTCCTGCTTCCACCTTCCTCATCCATCTCACCGGCTAGAAACCCGGCTAACATGGGAATCAGAGGCACGATACATGGCGAGAAAAAGGACAGCAGACCTGCTAGCCATACACCAAAATAGGTTATTTGCACGTTCAGCTCCTTATCATTGATTAAAAATCAAGGCTGTTTCATAAGAAACAGCCTCGTTTGTCATGTTGCTTTATTATACTATACCCCCACGGGGGTGGCTAGTCAATTAGATAAACAAATTCACATTCGATTCTTCCGCAGCGCCTAAATAAGAAGCGACACCGCCGAATTCAATACCATCGATCAGCTCATCTTTTGTGATTCCCATCAGATCCATGCTCATGGTACAGGCAACGATTCTAACACCGTTATCGATCGCCTGCTGCATCAGTTCTTCAAGTGAATCCACATTGTGCTTTTTCATGACCATCCTAACCATCTTAGGACCCATTCCAAACATATGCATGTTCGAAAGACCAAGTCGCTTTGAGCCTCTAGGCATCATTCCGCTAAACATTCTTGCAAGGAAATCTTTTTTGACAGACACCTTATCGTGTTTTCTAAGAATGTTAAGTCCCCAGAAGGTGAAGAACAAGGTAACCTGTCTTCCCATTGCCGTCGCACCGTTGGCGATGATGAAGGTCGCAACAGCCTTATCGAACTCGCCGCTAAATACGACCATCGACTTGTCTTCAGGCATTTTGGACTGAGTTCCGCTATGCATGATAGGGTGACCTTTTTTTATGACCGCATAAAATTCATTGGACCTTTTTCCAGAATCGATCAGGGTATTTCCAGTGCGTTTGCACCACGTCTTGATATCTGATGCAAAGCCGGGATCTGTAGCAGCTACTTCAAGGATGTCGCCACGATTCATCTCATCCATTCGCTTATACACTTGCATGATCGGTCCTGGACACTGTAAGCCGCAAGCGTTTAGTTTTACATTTACCCCAGTGCCCTCATTAAAAGACTGATCAGCGTCAGAATCACCCGAATCGTTGAAGTCGGCATCGGCTTCCTCAGAAGGAATCGGACACGAATGGTCGATATCGCTGTGCACCATCTTATAGCTCGTATAACCGCCGTTTAAGTTCTTCACGTTCTCAAATCCTAGGTTGTTAAGGATTCTTGAGGCCACATAACCTCTAAGTCCGATCGCGCAGTAGATGATGATCTCTTTAGTTCTATCGAGCTCTTCCACTCTTTCACGTAGGCTGTTGACAGGTATGTTCATCGAACCTTCTACAAAGCCGAAATCACGTTCTTCAGGGTCACGTACATCGAGGATGATTGTCTTATCAAAATCGATGTCCGTCATCTCATGGGCGTTCACATAATCCATTTTTCCAGTCAAGACGTTTTCCGCTACAAAAGCGATCATGTTTGCAGGATCTTTAGCAGAACTGTAAGGTGGTGCGTAAGCAAGCTCTAAGTTTTTCAAGTCGTTTACAGTTCCACCGAATCGGATAGCTGTTGCGATTACGTCAATACGCTTGTCTACTCCCACATAACCGACAGCTTGCGAACCAAGAATTTTTCCGTCCGTTGCGTAAATCAGTTTCAGCGCCATTGGAATCGCGCCCGGATAGTAGCCCGCATGTGATTTTACATGGATGAGTGTGGAATGATAGTCCTTTTTATAAATCTTACCCATACGGGCAAGTGTCTTTTCATTTAATCCTGTATTTGCAACCGTAAGGTCGTATACTTTTGCAATAGAAGTACCTTGTGTACCCTTATAGGTCTCTTCGATACCGCAGATGTTGTTGGCAACAATCCTACCTTGCTTGTTGGCAGGTCCTGCAAGCGGAACCATCGCCTTTTCACCTGTGATGAACTCATCGACCTCGATCGCATCGCCAAGTGCATAGATATTCGGATCTTCCGTTTTCATGTGCTTGTCTACGATAATTCCACCGCGGGCGTTCACTGGAAGCTTTGCCAGTCTTGCAAGTTCTGACTGAGGCTTCACACCGATAGAGAGCATGACGATCTCCGCATCCACAGTTTCGCCGCTTTCAAGGTAAATTGTAGTTACACCGTTCTTGTACTCGAACTTTTGAACGCCGTCATTAAGGAACAATCTGACGCCCTGGTCACCCAAGTGATGATGTACGATTTCTGCCATATCCTTGTCGATAGGAGTCATGACCTGGTCCGCTTTTTCGATTAGAGTGACATCAAGCCCTCTTTCAGAAAAGTTTTCAGCCATTTCGATACCGATGAATCCTCCACCGATGACAGCCGCTCTTCTTGGTCTGATCGTATCTACAAAGTTCTTGATCGCATCTGTGTCGGGAATATCCCATAGTGTGAAGATATTGGGTGAGTCGATTCCTTGGATAGGTGGCTTAAGCGGTGTGGAACCAGGGGAAAGGACCAATACGTCATAGCTCTCCTCGTAAGTCTCACCAGTATCCACTTTTTCCACTTTCACAGTCTTTGCTTCCCTGTTTATATCGACCACTTTATTTTTGACGCGCACATCGATATTGAATCTTGCTTTCATCGCTTCTGGAGTTTGAACAAGCAGAAGGTCACGCTCTTTGATCGTCTCGCCGATATAGTACGGCAGTCCACAGTTTGCGAAGGAAATGTAATCCCCTTTTTCAAACATGATGATTTCAACATTCTCATCTAATCTTCTAAGTCTGGCAGCAGTTGAGGCTCCACCGGCAACTCCACCGACAATAAGTACTTTCTTATCCATTGAATATTTCTCCTCTCGAAACCCCCTACCCTTAGGGGTTGTCTTGTGTTAATATAATAACTAACAAACTGCGGTCTTGTCAATACTTTTTTAACCCCTCCCTTGCAGGGGGTGTTTTTTCAACACAGGGAGTGAGCATTTTCAATCGTTATATATTCAATTATTCAGATATTACGTTTTTGTAGCAATGTTGATAAAGAGGTCTGTTGAATGTAGAATGCGGAGTGTAGAAACCCTTGCACCTTTGGTGCGTGGGAAGTTGCCTGCCAAGCGCAGCTTCTAAGGATTCCACAAACTAAATTCCACATTCCACAAATCCCTGCCATCCCACATTCACCTAAAAAAAGAGCAACCCATCAAGATGGATTGCTCTTTTACTAATAGTTAACCTAAAAACTGTTCTAAATCATCTTCCACTGATCCGATACCGTTGATGCCGAAGCTTTCAACCAGTACTTTAGCCACATTCGGTGAAAGGAATGCTGGAAGTGTAGGTCCTAATTTGATGTTCTTGACGCCTAGGAAGAGGAGGGCAAGCAAGACGATGACGGCCTTTTGCTCGTACCAGGCGATGTTGTAAGCGATTGGAAGTTCGTTGATGTCGTTAAGCTCAAACACTTCTTTAAGTTTAAGCGCGATGACAGCAAGTGAGTAAGAATCGTTACATTGACCTGCGTCAAGCACTCTTGGAATACCGCCGATATCACCAAGGTTCAACTTGTTGTATCTGTATTTCGCACAACCCGCAGTAAGAATCACTGTGTCTTTCGGTAATTTTTCTGCAAACTCAGTGTAGTAGTTTCTGTCTTTCATTCTACCGTCGCAGCCTGCCATGACGAAGAACTTTTTGATAGCGCCAGTCTTAACAGCATCAACCACCTTGTCTGCAAGGGCAAGCACTTGATTGTGAGCGAAGCCGCCGACAATCGTACCTTCTTCGATTTGAGTCGGAGCAGGTAATTTTTTAGCGTGTTCGATGATTTCTGAGAAGTCCTTCTGTCCGCCATCCACTCTGTCGGCGATATGCTTGAATCCTGGGAACCCGGATGCGCCAGTCGTGTAAACTCTATCCGCATAATCCGCTTTTGGAGGCACGATGCAGTTTGTAGTAAACAGAACAGGACCGTTGAATGTAGCGAATTCCTCTTTTTGTTTCCACCAAGCGTTGCCGTAGTTGCCTACGAAATGCTCGTATTTTTTAAACGCGGGATAGTAGTTGGCTGGAAGCATTTCTGAGTGGGTGTATACATCCACGCCGGTACCCTCTGTTTGCTTAAGCAGCTCTTCCATATCCTTAAGGTCATGACCAGAAATCAGGATCGCCGGCTTGTTTCTTGTTCCGATGTTCACTTCAGTAAGCTCTGGATTACCGTAAGCTTCTGTATTGGCAGCATCAAGCAGTGCCATGACGTCAACACCGAATTTACCTGTTTCAAGAACAAGTGCCACTAACTCGTCAGCAGACATCGTATCGTCAAGTGTCGATACTAGCGCTCTTTCGATGAATGCGAAGATCTCAGCATTTGCTTTTCCTAAGTTTAGTGCGTGCTCACCGTATGCGGCCATGCCTTTTAATCCGTAAATCACAAGTTCTCTAAGAGAACGAACGTCTTCATTTTCTGTTGCAAGCACGCCCACTTCAGCCTCAACCGCTTTAGTATCGTAGTGCGCACGTGCAAGTTCGAATGTGGCAGAAGTATGGTAAGCCTTGTCAGCAAGTTTGCCTGCTGCCTCTAATTTACCTTTTAACTCGTCACGCTTGTTCAGTACCGCTTCAATTCTATCTTTTAACGCCTCATTGTCAAAGTTTGCATTTGTGATGGTCGAGAATAGACCGTCCACCATAATTCGGTCCGTATCCGAATCGTTAAGACCAGCAGCTCTTGCCTGGCCGGCATATTCCGCCAAGCCTTTTAGCGAATAGATCAACAGATCCTGGATTCCTGCAGTTTCAGGCTGCTTACCGCATACGCCTACTTTATTACAACCCTTACCACCAGCTGCTTCTTGACATTGATAACAAAACATACTCATCGTGTAATTCTCCTTTCAGATCGGGTCTACTTTTTAAGACCTTCCAGTGTAATGGTTACTTCGTTATAAGTAACAATCATGCCTGAATTCAGCATGGCTTGTTTAACCGCTGAGACGATGCCGCCGCAGCAAGGAACTTCCATTCTGACAACGGTGATGCTCTTTGGTGCGTTTTCACCGAAAATCGTTGTCAACTTTTCGATGTAGTAGTTATTATCATCAAGCTTCGGGCACCCGATCAGCGCCACTCTGCCCTTAATGAACTCCTTATGAAAATCAGCGTATGCAAATGCAGTACAGTCGGCGGCGATCAACAGATCTGCCCCTTTAAGGTACTCGGCTTTCGGATTCACTAGGTTCAGCTGCACCGGCCAGTTCGTAAGTTGCGAGAGGGCCTGGTTGTAATCATCCACCTCTTTGACAGAAACCTTCTGGATACTTTCCCTAGGCTTTATGGCTTTTGCCATCGAACCAGGGCACCCGCAGGCAAGTTCTTCCTCAACCGGCTGACTCACAGCGGCGATCCTCTCATCGACCGCTTCCTGTGAATACTCCTCGGCTTCACGCTCGATCATCCTGATAGCCCCTGTCGGACAGTTGGGCAGACAATCGCCTAAGCCGTCGCAGTAGATGTCGCTGACAAGTTTCGCTTTGCCGTCGACCATCTGGATCGCGCTTTCGTGACATGCGCTTACACATAGCTCACAACCGTTACAGAGCTTTTCATCTATTTCGATTATTCTTCTTTTCATCACGCACCCCTCTCTCTTATATCCAATTTAACCACTTGTAATCACAAAATGCGGTAACCTATGTTACAATTATGTTGAGATGCGCTTTCAAGTAGCTTTTCTCTTCTTTCAATAACTAAATGATAGCAGACCAAACTTAAATTGACGGTAACCGATGTTACCGAGGAGATACTTATGGAGACAAACTGGGTAAACGACTGTATTTTATTTCGAGGCTTCGACAAAAAGGAACTTGAAGATACGATCCGATTGAGATTCCTGCGGTTCAAATCCTATAAAAAGGGTGAAGTTATCGTTCATGAAGGAGATCCCGTCACTGGAATCGGTATTGTAAGAGAAGGCACGGCAGAAATTCAATCGATCTATCCTTCCGGCAAGGTTTTGACACTCGTCAGACTCTCAAGAGGAGATGTGTTCGGCGAGGCTGTCGTGTTCAGCAAGAATCCGACGTATCCCGTCACGGTGGTCGCGCTTACGGACATCACAGTGGGTTTCATCGCCACCGATCTCCTTCTTGAGCTCTTTCACGATTACCCGCTGGCGCTGAACAACTACCTGAACGTCCTCTCAAACAAGCTGACGACGATGAACAAGAAGATCAAGAACCTTTCGCTGGATACCATCAGAAAAAGGGTGGCGAATTTCCTACTGATGCAGTATAAGAATAAAGGAACAAAAATGTTTCAGACGGGACTCACCCGCAAGTCCATGGCGGACCTGATGGGCATACAAAGGCCCTCTCTCTCAAGGGAGCTGATGAAAATGAAGGAAGACGGTCTGATCGACTACGATGGGGAGACGTTCAAGATTCTGGATATCGAAAGACTTGAGGAGTCACTCAACTGAAAAACTGCAAATGGAGACAAAATAAAAAGCTTCCCGTGATGGGAAGCTTTTCTTCTTGCTATCCTAGAAGTTCATCTAGTCTTTTTTTATCAAAACCTTGAACGATATCTTCTTCGACTTGGATTACAGGAACGCCCATGAACCCTTGGTCCATCAGTTCTTTTCTTGCTTCCATATCCGTAGAAACGTTCTTTTCTGAGTAAGATACGCCTTTAGCATCAAGGTAACGTTTTGCTTCGTGGCAGTATCCGCATGTGTTAGATGTGTAAATTACAACGTTTTTCATTGTTAATCCTCCATTCAATTATCCCCTGTATATGGGGCTTATATTGTCATTGTAATTGAGGTGACGGATGTTGTCAACCTACGCATTATGTTTATATCCAAATTTGTACGGATTCAATCATCCAAGTCGCAATCTTCGAGAATCACTTGCAATAATCATTTGACTTATCTAAAATGAAACCATCACTAACAAAGGGGATGACATATGACTGTTTGGAAAACACGTGGCAAACGTGGCGACGCGCTTGAAGATTTGATCCTACTGAGCAACGACTTTTACCAGACCCACGGCATCGCCCGGGTGGATAAGGCTGCGACTCCGGTTACCGTTGTGGAGTTGGACGGCAAGGGTCTGATCACCAAGGCCTATTTTGAAAAAAAGGCGACCATCGACTTTTACGGCATCGTTCAAGGTATTTACATCACCTTCGACGCGAAGGAAACCCATCAAAAATCGCTGCCGCTAAAAAACATACATGCCCATCAGGTGGACTACATGCGCGATGTCACAAGGCAGGGCGGACTCGCCTTCTTAATCGTTCATTTCAAACACGACGACACCTATTACCTGCTCCCGTTCGAGCTCCTTGAAACCTACTACCAAAAAGCTCAGTTCGGGGGGCGAAAGTCCATTCCCTATACTGAAATGGCGGACGAATTCAAGATAAAGCGCGAAAAAAACGGCATCCTGGCTTACCTGAATGCCGTCAATGCCTATATCGATTGGAAAAATGCTCAGTCCAATGCTTTGAAGTAGTCGTAGATTTCATTTGACAGTCTACCAAAGGCGACGATGTCAAGATTTTCAGCACGTATGCTTGGAGAAATAGCTAGCTTCTCACAAATCGCCTTAAAGGCATCCTTATCGATACCCATGGTGGACGTTACTGTATTCAGTAACGTCTTTCTGCGTTTAGCGAAAGACGCCTTCACCGTTTTAAAGAACATTTCCCGAGAGACGACATCCACCGGAGGATTCTCTCTGATTTTAAGTCGGATCACCGAGGATTCGACATTGGGTTGAGGTACAAAAACGGTTCTTGGAACCTTAAAGAGCACGCTAGGCTCCGCATAAAACTGAACTGCCACAGAAAGCGAACCGTAGGTCTTGTTGTCCTTATCAGCACTCATCCTGTCAGCCACTTCTTTTTGGATCATCACGACGATATCCGACACAGGGATGCCGTCTTCAAGAAACTTCATGATGATGGGTGTGGTGATATAATAGGGAAGGTTGGCGACAACCTTCACTTTTTCACATTCAGAGAACTTTTCAGCGATCAGGGCTTTCAAATCGAGTTTAAGCACATCTTCCTTAATTAGTTCAAAATGCGGTGCACTGCCGAAATGGGATTCAAGTATCGGCCACAGCATTCTGTCGATTTCGACAGAAACCACTTTTTTCGCACGGTTCAGCAGCGCTTCGGTCAAAGATCCGATGCCGGGTCCGATTTCCAGCACGCCGTCATTCGGACCGATCTGCGCGCCGTCCGCGATATTTTCTACAATGTTGGAGTCGATCAGAAAGTTCTGCCCTAAACTCTTTGAAAAATTCACACCGTGTTGTTCCATGGTGGATTTTATATAATGAAAAGATGTTAATTTACTCATGATTATCCTCATATTCTTCAATAAATTTCAGTACGCGCTCGCGCTCTATCTGGTACTTGTTCAACCTTGCCAGAAACTGTTTTCCGTTACCGTAACCGATGCTTAGATGCTTTCCAAGCGCGATTCTCTTTGCCTTTGAATCCTCTTCCCCGACAAGCCCTAAAAGAATCAGGTCCTTGTTAGTGTAAAGAGTTTCCATACTGTCACTCTGCGCGTGTGCCCCCATCAGTGCGGACAAGATAGCTTGTCCAGAAGCGTTCTCCACACCTATATTTCCAGCTCTGGTTCCTTCTTCACGGGTGATGTAGGCTTGCTTGACATTGCCCTTTATGATCGCAGTGAGTTGCTTTCTGATCTTGTTTCCAACAAAATCCGGATCGGTGAAGATGATCACCCCAAGCGTATCCGCTGCAAATTGAATCCTCTTTATCGTGCTTTCCGATAAACCGTACCCGTGGGTGATGATGATCTGCGCGTCCACAAACTGTTTGATGTTCGCCTCGTCATCCCTGCCTTCGACCACGATGATTTCTTTTATCCGCATTTTATTTTCCATAACCGACAATTAAATGATCCTCTACCTTTTCATCGAGTACATAGACTCTGACATTTCGTCTTCCATAGCGTCTTGCTGATGAGTTGTCTCCAATAAACAAATCGATGCGATTTCCCTTGATGGCTCCGCCTGTATCCTCTGCGGATGAAAATCCATAATCTCTTGTGTAATCGAGCGACTCGACATAGAGCACGCTTCCAAGCGGCACTACCTTGGGATCCACAGCCACTACGCCGGGTCTTGCATGCGTTCCCGATCTTGTGATTCCATAAAGCGGATGGTCGGGATATTTCCCACAACTTGCGAACGACAGGTCATATGCTGTCGCCTGCATCGTATAAACCGCCTTCACGGCATATGGCGCTCCCGTAGGTGTGACAAATAGATTTTCTTTCCCCAACTGATAGACTCTAGAAGTCGGTAGACTGATCTGTGAGTCGCCGACGATTTCGGATTGGAACCACTGCCCGTTTTCCATATACTCGTTGATCTTGACGATTCTTTGACCGCTAGATCCGTCGCTCACCAGTTTGGTAGTTCCAGCTTCCAGTTCACTGCTGACTTTGTAAAGGATGGGCGCTGTCGTTTCAAGCACCTTTTCGCTGTGCTCTTTTTGCACACGGTCCAGATAGATGACTTCACCTGCTGCAACTGGAGCCTTCAATCCGGGTCTGACCCTATCGAGGTCTGTCAAGACGATATTCGCGTCCATCAGGATATCGGCGACCCGCCTGCCTGTCGTATAGACGGTCTGAAGATGTTCTCCTGTCTGGATGGTAACCTGCTTGGCCCGTTCAATGACAATCCGTTCATTTTTTTTAAGCTTATCCCCTAGTCCGTGTGATAATTTATCATAGGACTCGATAGTGACCTTTGAAAGCTCTAGAATCCTATCCACACGGTGATGTATGGTATAGACATCATAGACCACATTGCCGTCTTCAATCGTATAATGTGCCATCAGCACTACTTTTAACCCAAGACCGATTGACAACATGATACAGACAATCAGTATCGGAAGTTGCCACGGTAACCGCTTTTTCATCTTCTCACCTACTTGATTTTAAAAAACCGTTTTGCATTCTCTTTGGTTGCGGCTGCGACTTCCTCATATGTCACACCCTTTAGCTTGGCCATCTCCTCGCACACGAAATGAACATAGGCGGGCTCGTTTCTTCTTCCTCTAAAGGGCATGGGTGTCAGATAAGGCGCATCCGTTTCTATCATCAGCCTGTCTAGCGGCACCGCTTCGACCACTTCGTGGCTTTTTCTCGCATTTTTGTACGTCAAGGGTCCTGCGATTGAAAGATACGCGCCGAGTTTGACGTATTGCTTGGCAAGTTCTGCACTTCCGGAGAAGCAGTGCATCAAAACGCCTGTCTCAAAGGCCTGCTCCTTTTTCAAAATATCCAGCACATCCTGATTGGCCTCCCTGTCATGGATGATGATCGGAAGTCCCAAGGTCTGTGCCATCCTTATTTGTTCGATAAAGACTTGCTTTTGAATATCTCTTGGAGAATTGTCGTAGTGGTAATCAAGACCGATCTCGCCGATCGCCTTTACCTTATCCTCTTTGGCAAGCTGCTCGATCATCTCAAGTACCATCTGATCGACATCCTTCGCATCGTGCGGATGTACTCCGACCGCCGCATAGACCATGTCGTATTTTTTTGCAAGCTCCACCGCACGCTTGCTACTCGCAAGGTCGGCACCAGGATTCATCATCAGCTCGACCCCACGGTCCAAAGCTCTTTTGATTACCTGGTCACGGTCGTCGTCAAATCGTCTGTCATCAAGGTGTGTATGTGAATCAAAAAGCATAAGATGCTCCTCTCTTGTTACTATTAATATAGGCTGTACGTTTAAACAATGAATATTTTATCACAACATCATACTTTTAGCTAATTTCATTTCTCTCTTATCTTAAAATCGCGAAAAATAAAAAGGGCAGCTCGCGCTGCCCTAAACCTGTTAACTACGAAACGACCGTTCCGCTTTCCATATCCACATTTGCAAGTTTCAGCTTATCGTCAGTCGAAGCCGCAAGAATCATGCCTTGGGACTCGATCCCCCTTAGTATTACAGGCTTCAGATTTGCCACAAGAATCACCTTCTCGCCCACTAGCTCTTCCGGCTTGTAGAACTTGGAGATTCCAGAGACCACCTGACGCTTTTCGGGACCCACCTGCACCTGAAGCACCAATAGCTTGTCGGCCTTCGGATGCTTTTCGGCCGACAGGATCTCAGCGACCCTAAGGTCAAGCTTTGCAAAATCATCGATTGTGATTTCTTCTTTAAGTTCCAGCTTCTCAGGTTCTGGTTCCCCGTATTTCGCACGGATCGCTTCGACCTCTTCCATCTTTTTAGCTTCGTCCATACGGGCGAACAAGACTTCTGCCTTGCCGACGCTATCTCCCACCACGGTTCCGTCAAAGGAACTGATCGAGTCATAACTTGTGGTAGTCGCGTTGATCTGCTCGAGAATCCTATCGGCCGTATCCGGAATGAACGATTTCAATAGAATCGCAGAAATCCTGATCGACTCCAAAAGGTTGTAAAGCACAGTGCCCAACCGTTCCTTGTCCTCTTCGTTCTTTGCAAGGATCCAAGGTGTTGTCTCATCGATGTATTTGTTGCTGCGTCTAAGCAGCGTCCAGATTTCTTCTAGGGCGTCGGCGATTCTGTACGCATCGACAAGTTCTTCCACCTTTTTAGGGGTCTCCAGCGCAAGCGCTTCGAGTTCCTTGTCGAACTCACCAATAGCAGTCGGCGCCTGTATGACTCCGTCAAAGTATTTTTGAACCATCGCCACAGTTCTGTTGACAAGGTTTCCAAGCACATTCGCAAGATCCGTGTTGATTCTACCGATCATCATCTCGTAGGTGATCGTACCGTCATTGGCAAAAGGCATTTCCCTTAAGACGTAATAACGCACCGCGTCCACTCCGAATAGGTCCACAAGATCGTCTGTGAAGATCGCATTTCCTCTTGATTTGCTCATCTTATCCTTACCGACGAGCAGCCACGGATGTCCGTAGACCTGCTTAGGCAGTTCGACTTCAAGCCCCATCAAGATGATCGGCCAGTAGATCGTGTGAAAACGAACGATGTCCTTGCCGATGATATGCACATCTGCCGGCCAAAGTTTTTTAAACTGCTCGGAAGATCCGTCCGGATCGAATCCGATTGCCGAAATATAGTTTGAAAGCGCGTCGATCCATACGTAGGAGACATGTCCCTCATCAAATTCAAGCGGTACTCCCCAAGAGAAGGACGTACGGGATACGCAAAGGTCCTGAAGCCCAGGTTTGATGAAGTTGTTGAGCATCTCGTTCTTTCTGGCCTCGGGCCAGATGAACTCAGGATGCTTCTCAATATGTTCTTCCAGCTGTTTCTGATATTTCGATAGCTTTAAGAAGTAAGCCTCTTCGCTCGATTTTTGAACAGGACGACCGCAGTCCGGGCAGTTTCCATCCACAAGCTGTGATTCCGTCCAGAAGGATTCGTCAGGGGTACAGTACCATCCCTCGTATTTCCCCTTATAGATATCGCCTTTGTCATAAAGTTTCTTGTAGATCTTTTTGACCACGTCCTTGTGCTTGTCGTCAGTGGTGCGTATGAACTGGTCGTAGTCCACGTTCACAAGATCCCAGATTCTTTTAATTTCTCCCGCGATCTCATCCACGTGCTCCTGAGGCGTTTTTCCCATTTCTTCGGCTTGTTCTTGGATTTTTTGTCCATGCTCGTCCGTACCTGTCAGAAAGTACGTGTCATATCCCTGTTCCTTCTTAAAACGTACAAGCGCATCGGATAGAATCGCTTCATAAACGTTTCCTATGTGTGGAATTTTCGATGTATACGCAATCGCCGTTGTTAAATAAAATTTTCCCTTACTCATTTGACACACTCCTCGTTTTCATTCAAAAAAACAAAAAACTCCCAATCCCAATAGGGACGGAAGTAAACTCCGCGGTACCACCCTAGTTCTGCAAAGTTCGCAGCCCTCGTCGCAATGTGCATGTGTGCTAACGTTCACCAACGTTCTTACCTACTCGAATTTCAGTAAAACAGCTCCGGGGCCATCTTCAACACTTCATCGCCGTTATCTTTCACCAATTCGATAACTCTCTGTAGGACAAATCCATCTCTACTCTTCCCATCATTGCCTTTAAAGTGATTACAGTTTATCACAGCGCTTTGAGGATTGTCAATGTACTTATCCGCTTGAGGTGAAAACCACGGTCGATACTAGATATTTCTTTCTTTTAATGATATTTTGACTTGTGTACCTCACGATTGTGTGATAAAACTATACAGGACA
Organism: Fusibacter sp. A1; assembly: GCF_004125825.1. Classification (NCBI taxonomy): domain Bacteria; kingdom Bacillati; phylum Bacillota; class Clostridia; order Eubacteriales; family Fusibacteraceae; genus Fusibacter; species Fusibacter sp. A1. The sequence goes on from NZ_QQWI01000003.1 coordinate 356,888, forward strand.
AATGCTCAAGGAGGAAAACAATTGACAAAACGAGTGACTGAGATACTAAATGATTTAAACCTAAATAAAATCAGCAAGCTGTCTTTCCAAACGGAAGAAAAAAGGGTAGCTGTTCAATTCCTAGATAAATATGAAAGCATACACGATGTGGAATTCTCACATGTCGACACCTATTTCTTTTTAGATGAGAAATTCCTGGATTCCATGTATGAGGAGACAGGCATCAAACATCCGATCACTTTCTTTGACAACGGTTACGGAGAATTCGTGGCAGTAGACGAATACGAAGACGGCACACGAGAAGAAACCATGCTCTCCCAGCCCAACGTGATACTTAACACAGATGAAGCCAGCATTTTAATTGAAGCGAAAAAAGTGACTATCAACGGTGAAAGTTACCAGCTGCACGGAATGATGAGTTAAAACAGTCAAAACCACTCAAAGGGATTGAGTGGTTTTTTTATTGTTTAGATTTCAATTCCAATATATTTGAGCTGAAGGTATTCCTCAATTCCGTAGGTGCCGCCTTCTCTTCCATAACCGCTCATCTTAACCCCGCCAAAGGGCGCTTGCGCAGTGCTGATCCTTCCGGTGTTGATACCTATCATGCCGTACTCGAGCGCCTCAGAGACTCTTGTCGCACGGCTGAGACCTTCTGTGAAGGCATAGGCCGACAAACCGTATGGAGTATCATTGGCGATCCTGACGGCTTCCTCTTCCGTTTTAAACGTGATGATCGGAACGACCGGTCCAAACGTTTCCTCATTAGCGATGAGCATCTCACCCGTCACACCTGCAAGTACCGTCGGCGGGTACAAGAAACCTCCCTCGGTCACGTCCTGCCTAAATCCTTTACCGCCCAACAGGCAGGTCGCACCCCGATTTACTGCATCATCGACATGCCTTGAGATTTTGTCAAAACCCGCCTCGTCGATGATCGGTCCCATATCCACCGCCTCTTGTCCGTTACCGACCTTGAGCTCACGCACCTTGACAAGCAATCTTTCCGTGTAAGCCTCTACTATGCTTTCGTGTACGAGCACCCTGTTGGTAGCGATACAAACCTGACCACAGTTTCTGAATTTTGAATCGAGCGTTCCCTGAACCGCCTTCTCAAGATCCGCATCCTCAAAAACGATCAGCGGCGCATGTCCTCCAAGTTCGAGAGATAGCTTCTTGAGTGTTTTTCCTGCCTGACTGGCTAGAAGCTTACCTACTTCGGTTGATCCTGTAAATGAAATCTTGCGGATTCTCTCGTCATCCATCAACACCTTACCGATGAGCGCGGCATCCCCAGTCAGCAGTTGGCAGACGCCTTTGTCAAAGCCTGCCCTGTCTAGCAGCTCAAAGAACTTCACCGCAGTAAAAGGAGTCTGTTCTGCAGGTTTAACGATGACCGTACATCCTGCAGCGAGTGCGGGAGCCATTTTTCTGACAAACATCGCAAGTGGAAAGTTCCATGGGGTGATGATCCCGACAGGTCCTATCGGTTCTTTGAGCACCTTGAGTCTCATGCTGCTGTGCGTGGGTTCCAAAAGGTCGCCTTTTATCCTGATGGCTTCTTCAGCGTACCACTGCACATAGCTTGCGGCGTACCTGACTTCACCGATCGCTTCTGTGTATGGTTTTCCCTGTTCCTCAGTCATGATGGCCGCAAGCTCCGATTCGTGTTCGACCATCAGGGCATAAAGCTTTCTTAAAAGAACGGCGCGTTCATAGCCGTTTGATTTCTTGTAACTGCAAAACGCGTCATATGCGGCGTCGACCGCCTCTTCGCAGTCGCTTACAGACGCGCTGGCCTGTTCTCCTATCGCAGACAGCGTGTAGGGGTTGTTCACCGTAAATTTCCTATTGAACTGCGCATCTTTGAATTCGCCTTTGATATATAGTCTTCCGTTCATCGCAATCTCCTCTTTTTTTGTGTTTTAATCCAATTCTTAACTAAATTATACTAGAAACGTTTGAACAAGCAAATAATTAGGCATATACTGATAATAGAATAATTTTAGGAGAGGTGACTTATGAATATGTTTACACAATTGGCATCAAGCGACATGATGATTACCATTAGTATGAAGGACTTGCTTTTATCTGTGTTTTGGATCTTTATGATCGTCGCAGTAGGCATGATCATCGCCATTCTTTTTAAAGCTTATCAGGCGGTAAGGGATTTCAGGGCGATCGTAGCTGAAAATCGCGAGAACATCAACCTGACACTCAACGAAGTGCCTCAGATCACGAAGAATGTTCAAGAAGTGACGACCGAAGTGACACACGCCGCAAAAACGTTTAGACCCACAGTGGACAATATCGCCGAAACTTCAGAAAGCGTCACAGAAACCATAAAGAACAACAATCCTGTGAACGAAGCGATCGTCAGCGCGTACAAAACAGTCAATAACGTCCATAAGCTTGTCGACAGCTTTAGCAAGAAACACAAAGGCAAAGAAGAAGCCGAATTCGATATCGTTGCCGAAGTGATCAAACCAAAATCCGAGTGATCTTTTTTCGACCGAAACCTTACCTATTTTGTCAGTCTTTGTTTATTACCAGATTTTGAGGGTAATTAGATACTGAATCACTTAAAATTTAAATGATAAAGATTTTCAGTTCGGTTACTAATTAGTTTTTGAGTAAGTCTTGACTTTTTATGTCAATCTTGTTACTATTTTAAGTGAGAAATTTGTCGAGATTTGTCAAATTAGTTAAGGAGGAGAACATTATGAAATCAACCGGTATTGTTAGAAAAGTGGACGAACTAGGTCGTGTTGTAATTCCGATCGAGTTGAGAAGAACACTATCCATTGGCGAGAAAGACGCGCTAGAAATCTTCACAGAATCTGATACGATCATTCTTAAAAAGTATGAGCCTGCTTGCATCTTCTGCGGTCAAGCAAAAGGTGTTACAAACTTAATGGGTAAGAACATTTGTCCAGAGTGTATCACTAAGATTGGCAACTTATAATTCCAATTCAATCAGCAAAGGACAGCATCTTTACGATGCTGTCCTTTTTGTATGTTCCTTATCGCTCTTGGTTTGCAGTCGCCTTATAAAGCTCCTGGCGGTCAACTCCGTAAACTTTGGCAAGTTCTTTGACGACTTCCTTTTGTCTTTCACCGCCAAGGACTCTTTTGTGGACTTCATCAATGGCCTCTTCCAAAGTCATCTCTTCCTTGATTTCCTTATAGCCTTCTACAACCACGACGAACTCGCCTTTTGGCGGTGTCTGCTCATAGTGCCTTATGGCTTCTGAGACGGTCGTGTGGAAATAGGTCTCATACTTTTTTGTAAGTTCCCTACCAAGTGTGATGTTCCTGTCGCCTAGGACTTCGAGCATATCCTCAAGCGCTTTCAGAATTCGATGGGGCGACTCGTAAAAGACCAGCGTCGCTGTGATTCCCTTGAGTTTCTCCAAATGTTTTTTTCGCCTTTGCCTGTCTAAAAATCCCTCGTAATGGAAGGGTTGGGTCTGCATGTTCGAAGCGATCACTGCTGTGACAGCTGCGCTTGCCCCCGGCAAAACCGTGTACTCGATGTTTTCCCTAATACAGGCCTTGATCAGTTCCTCCCCAGGATCCGAAATACCAGGCATGCCCGCGTCGCTGACGAGTGCGATATCCATACCGCTTCTTAATTTTTCAATGATTTTTTCTGTCATCGCCTTTTCATTGTGTTCATGGTAACTGAAAAGATGCTTCTTTATTTCAAAATGATTGAGTAATTTTACCGTCACGCGTGTATCCTCGCATGCGATCTCATCCACAGACTTCAACGTTTCGACTGCTCTGTAGGTCATATCGCCTAAGTTTCCGATAGGCGTAGGGCAAATATAAAGCATGTTGTCACTCCTTTTCTCCAAAGACGGTGATACTCGCATTCCTATAGATGGAGTAGATCATCTCGGTATATCCACCATCCTCATCATAGACGACAATCGGATCCTCGAACTTTAGCTCGTGGTTGCCATATTTCACAAACTTCATCAGCATGATATTGGGTCTGGAATTGAACTTAGGCTGAACAAACTGGATCCGTTTGGGTTCGAGCCTCATTTTTCTTGCTATCTCCACGATATCCACCAGTCGGTCCGGTCGATGTACCAGGTAGAACCTACCGTTGGGCTTGAGCACGTGGAATGCGGCTTTAAAGATATCCTCTAAGGAACAAGCCACCTCATGTCTTGAAATCGTCTTATAATCCGATTCGTTCTTGATTCCCCCGTTGACTTTAAAGTAGGGTGGGTTCGATGTGACCACGTCCATACATCCTTTTGAAAAAGTGGTCGGAACCTCTTTTATGTCGCCGGTCACAATGGTGATTCGATCTGAAAGCTTGTTGTGCTTCACAGTCCTATCCGCCATTTCAGCCACTTCGGCTTGTAACTCGACTCCTGTGATATGTTTCGCATCGGATTTTCCTACGATCAACAGGGGAACGATTGCGGTACCTGTTCCAAGATCCATCACTTGGTTGTTTTTTCTTATTTCAGTCCAATTGGCAAGCAACACGGCGTCGATGCCGAAACTGAACCATTTCTTGTTTTGAATGATCTGAAGTCCGTTTACTTGCAGATCATCCAGTCTTTCACCGTCTTTTAACATGCTACCACCTCATAAGAAGAGACTCTAAGTCTACCTAGAGTCTCTTCATGATCGTTACTTATCAAAAACCTCATCCGGTTGATCTTCAACTATTACGGTTTCATCTGATTTTCCCTTGCAGTTTCCGTCCTCGCAAGATTTTTTTCCTTGCTTGACACGTTTGCGGTCTTCACGAAGGATTAAACTGTTGTGATACTCAAAAAAGTCATCGCTGAGTTCTGGATGGCCACTTTTGGTCTGGTTGCCTGTCAGTAATTTTACCTTCACCATCTCTTTAAGTACGCTTACATTGAACACGACAGCCGGTCCGTCAGGTGTCTTGACCGTCTCACCCTGCTTAGGAAGTTCTTTGTTGAGCTCTCTGTAGGTATCGTACTCATATCGTAGGCAGCACATGAGTCGTCCGCAAATTCCCGAAATCTTAGTCGGATTGAGCGAAAGGCTTTGATCCTTGGCCATTTTAATCGAAACGGGAACAAAATCACCAAGCCAAGTCGCACAGCACAGCTGATAACCGCACTGGCCTATTCCGTTGAGCATTTTCGCTTCGTCGCGCACTCCGATTTGTCTAAGTTCGATTCGAGTTCTGAAGATCGACGCAAGGTCCTTCACCAGTTCTCTAAAATCCACTCGTCCATCCGCTGTAAAATAGAATATCACTTTATTGTTGTCGAACGTGTATTCCACATCCACAAGCTTCATGTCCAAGTTATGTTCTTTGATTTTCTCGACGCATAGTTCAAAGGCGTCAAGCGCTTTTTCCTTGTTTTGCTCGTGCGCCATCGAATCTTCTTCCGTTGCGATTCTGACCACCTTTTTCAGTGGTGACACAAGCTCTTCTTCCGCGATTTCCTTGATGCCGACAACCACCATGCCAAACTCGATACCGCGGACCGTTTCGACGATCACACCGTCATCTTTTTTTATCTCGAAATCACCTGGATCAAAATAATAGATCTTACCAGCTTTTTTAAACCTTACTCCTATGACCTTAACCATTTACTGCCTCCTGTATTTTATACAGCATAGCTTCTGTTACCAGAATATAATTTTGCTGACGTTTAATAGCGACTTTTGCTTCTTCAACCGCACCCATGGATTTTGTGATGCATGGGATACTTAATTTCTTACTACATTGTATCATGCTTTCGCGCTCAGCCCCAAGACGTAAATATTCGCTTGAAACTCCTTCTTTTAAAAGCAACACATCCTGTAGCCAGATGAGTATCAGGTCAAGCAGGTCGTCGCAGTCGTTTTTCAGATTTTCAAATACAGGTACCAGCGGCAACCATTTTTCAGGCTTATTCATCAAAAGGCCGCAAAGCAACTGGTACAGCTCTCTTACTCCTTTTGCAAACACATCATCTGTTGACCATTTCAGATACTTTCCATAACTCCCTTGGGCGATGGAAACCAGTTCATGATCAAGTTCCATGTTGTCTTTCTCGATCAGTTCTAGGATGCCCTTGTCAGGAATCGGATTGAATGCGATTCGTATCACACGGCTTCTTATGGTAGGAAGCAGACGCGTGATGTTGTCTGCGATCAGGATAACCATAGCATGTCCCGGGGGTTCTTCAATCAGTTTGAGCATTTTGTTTTGTGCCTGCTCCGTCATCAGGGCGGACTCGTCGATGATGACAATTTTCATATCGGAAAGATAGGGTTTTACATGAACATATCCATGAATCTCATCTATTTGCTCCGTCTTTATGGATGCGCCCGTTGGAGCGACCACCAATATGTCCGGGTGGTTGCCCGATTCGAACTTCGCCCTTAAGGCTTCATTTTCTCCACAAAGCAGATATTTTGCCAGCGATTTTGCAAAGGTGAACTTTCCTATGCCTTTGATGCCTTCAAAACAATAGGCATGCGCATACCGGTCCTCGTGCACTATTTGCTCAAAATATTCTTTTTGCCTTTGATGTCCCATAATCGAATCAAACATCGCTGCGCTCCACTTGAAAACGTTCTTTAAGCAGTTTACCCACCACACGGTAGATATCCTCATGGATGGCGTCAATGGGTCTGAACTCACGATCTAACATGCATTCGATCCTATGCCATCCAAAGAGCTCGCCTATATGCTTAGACGCCTCATAGGCGCGACTGAGGTGGCTGTGGTCTCTTTCATGAATGTCCTTTACTTCCGAACCGTCTATCTTGTTCGCTCTTTTCTCGATTACTGCAATCGAATGCTCTACAGGAACATCGAGAAAGAAGGTCAAATCAGGTCTAGGAATACCCATTAGCTCATATTCGAAGTTCTCCAACCACATCAGAAACTTATCCACTTCCTCCACACTCTCGAATTTAGTGGATTGATGCACCATGTTCGCAGTGGTATATCTGTCAGCTATGACAATTCCGCCTTCAGCGTAAAAATCAGACCATTCCTTTTTATAGGAAGCGAAGCGGTCAACCGCGAAAAATACCGAGGACGCGAACGGGCTCACATCATCCGCATTTTGACCGAAATCGCCTTTCAGGTACATTTTCACAAGGGCGGAGGACTCGCTTTCATAATTTGGAAACGAAACCAGTCGCACAGGATAACCCTCATCGGTCAATCGTTTTAGCAGTCTCTTGCTTTGCGTTTCCTTGCCGCTTCCGTCGTTTGCTTCTATCGTAATTAAAAGTCCCATAATCTCTCCTCATCTACTGACAACTCTGATGTTCTCTCTTTCCATCTCCATACCGATGATTTCATGATGGTCGCCCATCAGTCCCCTGATGATTGTAACGTGTTCCTCAGTGATCAGTTCACCAGGCATGATAAGTGGAATACCCGGCGGATATGGCACGATTCTCTGGGCAGCCACTTTTCCAGCCGCATCATCTAGGTTGACCACTTCCTCACAGAGTCTATCTAGTTGGTCCTTGTCGTAAAGACGTATCGGTGCCGGATACATCACCCTAATCGGCGCAAGGGGTGTTTTCATGACCACGCCATCAAGTACATCCGCAATGGCTTCAAGTTCGGCTTCTGTATTCATGATACTTAAGTACAGCAGAACACCGCTATGGTTGCTTAGCTCACAGTAGATGCCATGGCTTATGAGCAGTTGGTTGATCTCATATCCTGTATAACCTACAGGAGCGGTATGCAGCCAGATCTTAAAGGGATCATCCTGCTCTTTTACTCCACTTAGCCATCTTTTTAATCTAGTAGCCTTAAGTTCCACGATATGGCCGAAAAGATTGTCTTGCCTCTGTCTGTTGTCGACCATATAATGGATGGCTTCGTCTATGGAGGCGATCAGCACATAACTTGGTGAACTCGATTGCAATATCTTCAGATACTCGGTAACTCCCGAATAGCATCTATGCGCATTTTTAAAATGTATCACACCTGTCTGGGTCATCGCGGGCAGGGTCTTATGAGTACTTTGCACAACGATATGCGCCCCCATATTAAGCGCGGAAACGCGACTTTTAGAGCTGAAATTAAGGTGTGCGCCATGCGCCTCGTCGACAATCACGATGCCTTCTCTTTTATCCATCAGCTCGACTACAGAACCAAGGTCTGTCGTATAGCCGTAGTAACTCGGAGAAGTGATCACCACGACCTTAATCGATTCGTTCTTCGCTAAGCAGTCCAGTATCGCCTGTTCCTCATATCCCTCAATGGTTCCGCTCGAACTCCAGATCGGCCCGACCGTCTCATAGGTCAAACCTTTCAGCATACAAGCGTGGTATACAGACTGATGGCAGTCTCTTCCAACGAGAATTTGCTCGCCTCTCTTTGTCGATCCCATGATCGCGGCGAGTATTCCAACCGTCGATCCACCCACTAAAAAGTGCGTGGCATCACTTCCATAGGCATCCCTTGCATGATCCATCGCTTTTTTTATGATTCCCGTGGGATGATGTAGATTGTCCGTTCCCTCAATTTCTGTAGTATCCATCTTAAGCAGATTTCCACCATGGATACGCTTATATTTATGTCCAGGCATGTGTGCGGAAATCAAATCCTTCTTCAGGACCTTCATCAGGTCATCACGAAACATGTTTCGGTACCAAGCTTTCCAAATAGACTCTGATATCCTTTTGCGGTTCTATGATGATCTGTCTGACCCGACCCTCTTTTTTAAAGGTCAATACAAGCCAATGTTTCTTATTCAAGCTGTTTGTGAAGATATCACGCTTTGCGATTTTTTGCTTATGATAGGCTTCCACATTGATGACTTCATCGGGTTTCATGGTAATAAATGCGTGGTTCGATCTTCCTACCACTCTTTCAAAAACCAGGTCATCCGCCACGATACGGTAGTGGAACTCCGCAAGTCTGAAGTAGATGAGCTGGTAACAGAAATAAACGCATGCGATAAACATGACGAGCGATCCCAAGGACCGCACAAGAGGTGAAAACCCGATAAGGACGATATCCACACCCTCTATCGCCATCAGCAGCAAGATGATTGCGATAAGTATCCAAAAAAAACTTATTGATTTCTTTTCAATCGACTGTTTCAGTAACATGTAAGCCTCCAGTATGTGGTTTATCTACGTCTTCTCTTTTTTGGGGAACGTGTTTCAGGCAGTGCATGATACCAAAACCACATCACTAAATATGCGAATACAAATACGATGATTCCACCTATTAAAAGATTCACTTGATTCATTATTTTATCAACCTCGTTTTCTCTAATCATTACCCTTAAGTATGACACATTTGGTGTATAAATAAAACCACTCTCTTAACTTTTGAATCGATGGTCAAAAACGTTTAATCCCATGTATAAAAAGTTTCATTAAGTTAATAATCATATAAATAAAAGCAATAAGATGAATTACTTTTGTATTTTAAATTTTAGGTCGAAATTCCTTTTTAATCGCCTTTTCAAGTAGTTTGATTTCTGTTACTCTTGTGATAGTAAACCAAGACCAATTACTGGAGGGATTTCATGTTATCAAACAGAGTAAATAATATTACACCGTCAATGACATTAGGTATCAGTACGAAGGTAAAGGAACTAAGTCGTGCTGGAATAGAAGTATTGAATCTTAGCATCGGCGAACCGGACTTCTTCACTCCAGATGGAGCGAAAGACTCAGCAATCGAAGCCATACACTCCAACAAGACAAAATACGATGCCGCCACCGGCGTATTGGAACTGAGACAAGCCATTTGCAAAAAACTCGAGAAAGAGAATTCGATTAGCTATAGACCGGAGGAAATCGTGGTTTCCAGTGGTGCGAAACACTCCATCACGAATACTCTCATGGCTATTACAAACCCAGGTGATGAAGTCATCGTACCTATCCCTTACTGGGTAAGCTATCCGGAGATGGTCAAGCTGACAGAAGGCGTGCCTGTATTTGTAGAGACTGAATTCGAGAACAACTTCAAGCTGAAGCCGCAAGAGTTGAGAAATGCGATTACCGATAAGACCAAAGCCATCTTCATCACAAATCCTTCGAATCCGACTGGCGCCGTTTACACAAAAGATGAGCTTAAAGCGCTCGCTGACATTTGTGTGCAGCATGGCATCTATATCATTGCCGATGAAATCTATGAGCGCATGTGCTACTTGGATGAATTCACATCCATCGCCTCGCTTTCAGAAGAGATAAAAGAGATCACGATCACCATCAACGGTTTGAGCAAATCGGTTTCCATGACCGGTTGGAGAGTCGGTTACACAGCGTCCAGAGCGGATATTGCCAAGGGAATGGGTTCAATTCAAGGTCATCTTGTTTCTCACCCAAGTACCATTTCTCAATATGCCGCGATAGGTGGTCTGACAAATTGTGATGACGACATCGCCCACATGAAATCCGTCTACAAGCAAAGAAAAGATCAAGCCATCGAGTGGATAGAAGCCATTGAAGGATTATCCGTCGTTAAGCCAGACGGTGCCTTCTACATCTTTATCAACATCGGTCCACTCAGAGACAAGATCGATTCAAAGGACTTATCCTTGACGGTCTGCAACCGACTTCTTGACGAGTATAAGGTCGCCTTCGTTCCTGGTGTAGCTTTTGGTCATGATGATTTCATCAGAATGTCTTATGCTACTGATCTTGATACGATTAAGGAAGGCATCGAACGACTTAAAAACTTAGTAGACACTTTATAAAGCTATAAAATACAAGGGCAGCGGTCATTCGACCACTGCCTTTTTTAGCAAATTGTAAAGTTTTTTATCCAGTTTTTCAATATCTCTGACAATGTGTTTCATCGGTTTATGGAACTCCCTGGACATTCTTCTGACATCCAGCTTCTGATTGCCATCAAGATACTTCTGCCTGATGATGACAACCTCTATGGGTGTGAAGTCCTCACTTTCCAGCAGTTCTTCAATTTTACCGGTCAAGTGTTTTATGTTTTGCAGATTAATCATATATCCTTCTCCAACAGCTCTGTGGCTAATTCAACCATTTGCTCTCCTGCCGAATTCTCAATCGTCACACTGCCTTTACCTGCATCATCACATAAAAGATCCAAGTCTTGTAAGGTCCGCTTTAAATGAAAGGATGTGCCCAGGTTACCGTCATAGATATTGACGGTATGATTGAAATACGCGCTGATTGTTTGCTTTAAAAAAATGAAATGCGTGCAACCTAGAACAACGCCGCTAATTTGATTACGTTCCTCTTTTGAAATGACCTGATCCAAGATGCGATAAACCTCTTGATAGGTCACCTTCTGACTTTCCACCAGTTCGACAAACTCCGGAGTGGGACATTTGATAATGGTCACCTCATCCAAATATTGATCCATCAACTTTTCAAATTTAGACTCCCTAAGCGTCATCTCAGTGGCAAGGACTGCGATATGGCCACCGGGATGGGCGAGAGCGGCTGGTTTAAGAGCAGGTTCCATACCGATGATTGGCAATTCATACTGGTTACGAAGATGGGACGCGGCAGCGCTTGTCGCCGTATTGCAGGCTATCACCACAGCCTTGACCCCCAACGTTATAAAATACTCGACAATCCTCTGTGAATGTCCAATCACCTGTTCTACTGTCTGTGGTCCATACGGGGCGTGCTTGCTGTCGCCATAATAGATTATATTCTCATTGGGCAGTATTTTCCTAATCGTGTTTACGACGCTAACTCCGCCAAGTCCTGAATCGAACACACCGATTGGCGCACATTTATTACTCTTCACCCTTATCCCCTCCCTTATCTTTTACCTTTTAAGTATAAACCATACTGCAATTTTGACAAGACCAATAAAACTGGTTAAAATACATATTATCAACACAATTATGCACATAATCCATGATGTTTGTCTTGTTACCTTTTGTTATACACAACCACATGGAGATAGAATCGTGTATTTTCAACCATTACGTAAAAGTCAGCCTGAATAAGCAATCTTAGATAATTCAGAAAGCTTTACTTATCAACAAGTTATTAAGAGGTGGTGGATAAGTTGCCAACAGTTAACTGCAAAAGGTGTGCCTATTACTTTGTAACTTGGGAACCACAGCGTCCACATGGCTGTAGATATTTCGGTTTCAAGTCTATGCAAATACCAAGCATCGTCGTCAAACGGTCCTCAGGAAACGAATGCGGGGCCTATAAAGCCAAAATTATCACAAAATAAGGCATACAAACGGAGACTTCCCCAATTTAATCCACAGGTTATCCACGTTTTGTGTATAACTTATGGTAACAAGGAGATAATAAAAAAACGAGCGAAGATCCGCTCGTTTTCGTTTATCGCTGAACTTTAGTCCAAAATGATGTTAAAACTAATATCCATCACCGGATAAGAGTGAGTCAACGCACCTGACGAAATCACATCGATTCCAGTTTTTCCAAGTTCATTCAACCGATCGATTGTAACATTGCCAGAAACCTCGAGAATCGCTCTTTTCGCATTGATAGCGACCGCTTCCCTTATCATTTCAGTGCTCATGTTATCAAGCATGATGATATCCGCATTCGCTTCGATCGCTTCTTTCAATTGATCCAATGACTCAACTTCAACTTCTATCTTGATCGTGTGCCCCAGCATTTTTCTCGCTTTATCAACCGCCTGCCTTATTCCACCGCATACAAGGATATGATTATCCTTGATCATGACAGCGTCAGATAAGTTGTAACGGTGATTGCATGCGCCTCCTATGAATACGCTATACTTTTCAAAGGGTCTGAATAAAGGTGTGGTCTTTCTCGTATCGACAAGTTTGACCAGTGGATTATCAAGGGCCTCAACGAAAGACTTCGTCATCGTTGCTATTCCACACATGCGCTGCATGAAGTTGAGTGCGATTCTTTCCGCTTTGAGCAAGGCTCTGGCATCGCCATCCACTTTCATCAATTCTTGTCCGACAACTACCGCTTCGCCTTCACCCACATACCAGGTGATTTTCGCACTCGGATCCAAGAGTAAAAACGCCTGATCCACAACTTCTGTTCCACAGATGATGCCATCCGCTTTAGAGGTCATCAGGCCAGTCGCCTGTAGATGTTTCTCTATCAGCATATCAGAAGTCACATCGATATAATGGTTATCTTCGATAAAGGCGTTCTTCAGTGCAGCTTCAATAATAAACGTATTCAGCATCTCAATTCTCCTTTAGTAACTGGTGTGAACCCAAACTCTCTTTTCGGCTGAACGCCGCCTTGAATATTGCTTTTGCGCAAACCAGCATGTTCAGTACGCCTATCCCCTTCAACGTATCCGCATCATATTCCGAATACTTCTTTTCCAATTCCTCAATGGTAAACAAGGCATTTCTCAAGTCTGACGCTTTTCTATAAATAAACGCGTGATGTACCAGTAAATCCTGAATACTGCCTTTCAGGTACATGCACTCCTTTTCATCCAGTAGCTTATGGCTACGTTCCTCAGCTAGAACCGTCCCTTGTATCACTCTATTCGAAGCGGCGATCGCTTGTGCCGCACGATATCCGAACACCAGACCTTCGAGTAAGGAGTTGCTCGCCAGTCGATTAGCTCCATGTACTCCTGTACAGGCTGTTTCACCCACTGCATATAGTCCATCTAGCGATGTTATACCCTCAAGGTCCGTATGGATTCCACCCATGAAGTAGTGTTCAACCGGTCTAACCGGTACCAGGTCTTTTGTCAAATCGATACCCATCTTAAGACAAGTATCGTAAATCATCGGAAAACGTGTCTTGATATACATGGGGTCCAGGTGGGTGACATCCAAAAATACGTATTCGATGCTGGATCGTTCAATTTCATCCAGTATCGCCCTCGCCACGATATCCCTAGGCGCAAGGTCCTTTAGGGGATGTTTGTTCTCCATAAAGGCCACACCCGCCTCATTTCTCAGAATAGCACCTTCTCCCCTAACCGCTTCAGAGATTAGAAACCTTTTATCAGTCTGATCCTGATAAAAAGCCGTTGGGTGAAATTGAATCATTTCCATATCCCTTACCTCGGCTCCCGCCCGTATGGCAGCGGCGATACCGTCTCCCGTTACAGATGGCGAATTAGTGGTATGCGGATAGATATGTCCTATTCCTCCTGTTGCAAGCACAACAGAAGGAGCTTTCATCATAAGCTTGCTACCACCACTTAAGACCGTGATCCCACATATCCCCTCTTCACAATCCACTAAGTCCACCATGGTCGTTTCAGTCATCGTAGTGATATGCTCCAAACCGCTGACATGCTCCTTAAGCGCTCTGATGATCTCCTTGCCGGTTGCATCTTTGACATGCAGCACTCGTCTTTCGTTATGTCCGCCTTCTCTTGTCACCAGAAGTCTTCCCTCAGAATCACGATCAAAAGTCACACCGATTTCACACAGCTTATCGATATGCTTTTTCCCTTCACTGACCATCATGTCGACCGCCACAGGATTGTTAAAATGACACCCTGCTTCAAGGGTGTCATCTATATGACCTTTTCTTCCGTCCAAATCCAACGTTGCAGCAATACCACCCTGTGCAAGATTGGAATTGTTTTCTTCAAAAGTGGATTTACTGACTAGTGCCACTTTAAGGGAACTTGGTAGCGACAACGCGGTATATAGGCCGGCAATACCTGTACCGACGATAATGACATCGTATTCAATTGTATTCTCAAACAGGTTCAAAGGTATTAAATATCTTCCCATTATATTCCTCTAGTTTGTAGCAACCATTTTACTAAGTGCTTCCGTCGCAAGAAGTCTGGTCTCCTCATCTACCTCGATGATATGTTTGTCATTTTTGAGTGCCAAGTACACATCCTTTAAAGAAGTCTTTTTCATGTTCGCGCAGATCAAAGAAGGCGAGAGCATATAAAACTTTTTCGTAGGATTTTGTTTTTTTAGCGCATGTAATATTCCCATCTCCGTACCGATGATAAACGCCTCATCTTCGGAGCCTTTGACATAACTTATAATTTGAGCTGTAGAACCCGTATAATCGGCATGTTGCACGACCGCAGGATTACATTCCGGATGAACAAGTACCTTCACATCAGGCATCGCTTCTTTGACAGCGATGATCTCACTTTCATTTACCCGTTCATGAGTGATGCAAAAGCCATCCCAATTTATGATTTCCACTTCAGGTAAAAGCGAATCGATATAGGAACCCAGATTTCTATCCGGTGCGAAGATCACTTTTTTCGCGTTAAGTGATTTTACAACATTAAGCGCATTTGACGATGTGCAGGTGACATCACACTCCGCTTTAACTTCTGCCGAAGAATTGACATAACATACAACAGGAACTCCTGGATGCTTCGCCTTAAAGGCTCTTAGTTCTTCTCCAGTGATCATATCCGCCATAGGACATCCGGCATCCAGCACAGGTAACAGAACCTTTTTAGCAGGCGAAAGTATTTTTGCGCTTTCTGCCATAAAATGCACTCCACAAAAGACAATAACATCCGCAGTAGTGTCTGCAGCTTCTTGTGACAGTTTCAATGAATCACCGACGATATCGGCGATGTCTTGTACTTCCGGCACTTGATAATTATGCGCAAGTATAACGGCGTTGCGCTCTTCCTTTAGACGCATGATTTCGTTGATCATTTGTTGTTGATCCATGATGAACTCCTTTTAATAGGCCACTTGAGCCTAATTGTGATTATAAGACAACTACTTTGTCTTTCTCCCGAATACAGTCTAAACTATTGTACCCTTATTTTGAATGAGTTTCAACCGAACAATTTGTAAAGAAGCTTGCCTAAATCCCGCATAATGTTCGTGATTTTGTTAAAGAGTTAACAACAAAAAAGGTTGTAGATTTTCATCTACAACCTTGACTTAAACAAGTTGTGCGTTTGCTTTTGATTTATCGACATGGTGGTTTATACCAGCCTTAGCAGCTTCAATATCCTTTGCCATGATGGCATCTAAAATGATTCTATGCTCTTCAAGTGCCTCTTCAAGTCTACCTTTTGATTTCAGTGATTTATTTCTAGTGGACTTAATGAATATTTGAAAATCTTTTAACACATGTTCCAGATATCTGCTCTTTGTCGAGTGGTAGATTACCTCATGGAATTTCGTATTCAACTCAGATATCTTGTCGACGTCTTTCTTAAACGTGTAAAATTCCATCAGTTCAAACAGCTCTTTGAGTTCATCGATCTCACTCTGGCTGATCCGTTCAATACACCAGGTCGCAGCAATTCCTTCAATCGCCTGACGAATAGTATAGATATCGGTGATATCCTGCTTAGAGATTCCTTTGACTACGACACCTCTATTTGGAATGTTTTCAACTAGACCGTCAAGTTCCAACTGCTTTAAAGCTTCCCTAACCGGTGTTCTGCTTACTCCGAGTTCTTCGGCAAGTTTCGCCTCTACGATTTTGTCACCTGTGATATACTGATCATTTAAAATGTCTTCTCTAATACGATCAAATATAATCGAAGTTAATGATTTATTCTCTTTTTTCTGGTCAAATAAGTCCACGGGTGAGACCTCCAAGTCTGCACTATCATATTCATCGAATGTAAAGTGCTCAAGGCACTGAATTTGCAACTTAATTCTATAGTTTTTTAACCCATAAGTCAAATGATTACGCATCAAAAAATGCATAAATATATGAATTTTTAGTAAAAATGAAAGTATACTTGCACCCGACAATTTGTGAATCTCCACATCAGAAATTCTTCACCTCTACGAAGGGGGTGCTGTTAGTCATTGTACAGAAAAAAATACAAAATGTTCATTTTTATTTTTTGCAAGTATTAAATGAAACCTTGCACTTTATTTAGTTTCCGAACTATCATACTCTCTATTTTGATCCTCTGCGCCATTTAATGTAGACCCTCAAAGTGCAATTCTGCAATTTCACCATCATTCGCTTCAATTGGCTATGATACAGATCCTTAATTCAAAAAAAAACACATCGCAGATTGCAATGTGTTATTCCCTATCCAGATCAAGCGAGTTGACTTCTTCTTCATCAACAAGACTTACACGTTCATTAAACCAGATCTCAACCTTGGTTCCAACATTCAGCTCGCTGAATACCTTCACCTCTGCGCCGTGCTGATCGATAATCCATTTAGCAATAGATAAGCCAAGTCCGCTTCCGCCACTGGATTTTGTCCTGGACTTGTCCGCACGGTAGAACCTGTCAAAGATCTTTGCGATATCCTCTTTGGGAATACCGATACCGGCATCCTTTACAGCCAACATCGTCCGATCGCCAACCACGCGCATCATCAATGTGATCTGTTTGGATTCCTCTGTGAACTTGATGGCGTTTTCGATAAATATGCGTATCATCTGCTTGATAAGCTTGTTATTGCCATAAATCATCGACTCACCTTCGACATCACAAACAATATCGTGTTTCGAATCGATCATTCGTGTTTCTCTACATATCTCTTCCATCAGCTCGTTCAAGTCGACACGCTCAATTTCCATTTCGATCTTGTTGCGGTCGCTTCTAGCAAGGAAAAGCAGTTTTTCTATCAGTTCTTTCATCTGAATCGTCTCACCTTTGATGGCTTGGATCGATTCATCCAGAATCGCCTCATCCCGTTTTCCCCACCTATCGAGCATACCGACATAACCGTTGATAACGCTGATTGGTGTTCTCAGTTCATGTGAGGCATCAGATACGAATTGGTTTTGCTTGCCGTAGGCATCCTCAATATGGTCGAGCATGCTGTTAAACTGCATGGCCAAATCCTTAAGCTCGTCTTTAGCATCTGTGACATCCAACCTTCTGTCCAGATTTTTTATCGAAATCGCTTTAACCTGCCCCGTCATCGTCGTGATCGGATCCAGTAGGTTCTTACTGATCCTAGATCCGATAGCGGCGATGGCCAAAATGAAGATGATGGTCAAAATGACTCCGATGACTATAAGGGAGTATACATTTTCATATAGGCTACCCACGTCCTTGATCAGTTGAATATAATAATAGGTATCTCCAACCTTTGTTTTTGCGGACGCCACCAGGTACCGCTCCTCGTTGATCTTAAGAAGCACGGGAATATTGCTGGTCAAATTGTATTTCACGGGCTTTAACAAGCTATCTGTCGAGTAGACGTTTTCGGTGTTCTCATCAAGAACATTGATGATCACATTGTCTTCACTGGCGACAACACTTAAATGATCGGCATCGATCAGTTCATCTTCATGAACAATGTTGAGTACCCTTATACGCGTTTGAACCAAAGCGCTGGTCTCCGTATCCACCATAAAATACTTAAAGAAACTGATCAGACTCGCATTAAAAACGATTAGCACAACTAATACGAGCATCGTGTAGATCAGACTGATTTTAAAGGTCAACGAGAATCTAAAAAGATTGCCGAGTTTATTCAAAAGAAGCATCAGTAACCGGACTGGTAATAGAGCGATATATTTTATCAATAGACCTACAGCGATGGCAATCCTCTTAAAAACAGTAGAAATCAACACCAAAAAACGCGATTTTTTACGTTCGGTTTTTTTAGAAGTTTTCATCTTTAATTGTATAACCTACCCCTCTCACGGTGTGAATGAGTTTAAAGTCGAATACATCATCGATTTTGGAACGTAGGTAACGAATATAAACATCTACGACATTCGTATCTCCTATGAAATCGTAACCCCATACCTCTTCCAAAATCTTTTCGCGCGAGATGACGATGTTCTTATTGGCCATCAAAAATCGCAGCAGGTCGAACTCTTTTTTCGTGAGTTCGATGATTTGCCCTTGATAGGTTACGATGTGCTTATCGATATCGAGCAGTACATTTTTTACGAGAAGTTGATTTTTGGGAGTTTGCTCACCTCTACCTTTTTTAAGATGCGCACGCATCCTTGCAAGCAGTTCTTCAATCGCAAAAGGTTTTGTGACATAATCGTCCGCACCGGTATCAAGTCCAGTCACCTTATCCATTGTATCGTCTTTCGCAGTAAGCATGATGATAGGTACATCACTGAACTGTCTAACCCTTCTGCAAACTTCCATACCATTCATTCTTGGCATCATCACATCAAGAAGGATCAGATCGGCACTATGTTCTTTGTAGTAATCCAGACCTTCTTTTCCATCGTAGCAGATTGCGACCTCATAGCCTTCGTATTCTAGTTCCAACTGTAAAAAGCGTGTTATCTTTTCTTCGTCTTCAATAATGAGAATTCGATGTTTCGTCTCCATCATTCCACCCCTTGACCGCTTAAATTATTTTCGTTTATTATAACACGACAAAGGACCAATGTCGGAATCAAATAAGCATTCCAACAATTGGCCAAGACGATTCATCAGTAATCTTTAAATTTCCAATTATCGTTACTTGTTGTCGTGATTTTGAACTTCTTCCACTACCACATTTTCTTTTCTAGAAGGCACCTTCACTTCGAACTGATACCCGGTAGCCCAGCCGACGACTAGACCGATCATTAGAATCGGCATCATAAAGAGCGATAGGGCTAAAATGACTGTGAGTGGCAATCCAATAATAAGTTTACCCTCTTTCGTCATACAGAAATTGATCGCATGCAGTTGTTTAAACACGTCGACTGCTCCTTGCGAAAATTTCTCAAATCCAGCCTTAGCTGTGGATTTTGCACCTTGCTTTGAGTGCCCGCTTCCTTCAAGAAGGATCATTGCCTCAAGTTCGTTTCCATCCGTTCTCTCAAGTGCTTCTTTCGCTTCTTTGTAAGTAACCGCCATTCTATTTTTAATTCTTTCCACTTGCTCAATTGTGATATGCATAGATAACCATCCTTTCAAGTTCTACTTGTCATTTGATAGTTACATCATATCCAATTGTCATTAAACGCTTGTGTAAATCAGTTTAAAATAAAATTAGATACTCCTTAGAATTTGAACGTGAGAGCCCGATCTATCTTTCCACTTCCACCTACCCAATAGGAATCCTTATCGCTATCATATTTTGTAATGATATCGGAAGGGGCGTTCATCCACATCCCCTGATGAAACCGAAACACATCCTCCACCCGTCCGTTTTCACGAAGCAGTGCGGATAAGGCGCAGTTTGATGTACCTGTCGCCGACTCCTCATCTATCCCGAGTATCGGCGCGAAATTTCTGACATAGGCTGTATAATCTCCTTCTGTGAGTGCGTAAACATGGTAGCCGCCCACCTCGTAACTTTCGCTGATCTTTCTGATCTTATCAAAATCCGGTATGATTTTCTTTAGCGTATCCTTAGAATCGACACCGACCATCAAGTCCATGATGCCGGTACTCACCGCCCTTATTTTAGGATTTTCCAGTAGCTCACTTTCACATATTCCAAGCGACAGGGCGATCTCATCTGAAGGTACACCTCTGCCGAAGATGGCTTTAGGCTGTTCCATATGGATTATATCACCTTCAATTGCCACTGTAAGATCATAGGATCTTGTCGACAGACGGTAATTTCCATCACACAGTCCCACGCTTTCCTTCAAGAAGAAAAATGAAGCGATGGTCGCATGTCCGCATAATTCCACCTGCTCTGTCGGTGTGAAATAATCGATATGAAATCTGCTTTCACTCAGCCTTCTTACAAACGCGGTTTCAGAATAAGCGACCTCAGCTGCAATCCTAAGCATCTCGCTTGCGTCGATCCCATCATCCACTAAACACACCCCAGCCGCATTGCCACCCAAGTTGCCATGCGTAAATGCAAACACAGTATAGACTTTCATCACAGCTCCTATTCATTCAGTAAGACATCCATAATAATCAGCAGACATAGAATAAACTCATCATCCGCATCCTCAGCAATTTCTACGCCATATGTGTCTTCATCCTCAGTCATTAGGTCATCGACAATCGCAATTACCCGATCCTCCATATCTTTCAACCTAAAGTCCAGGTTGATTATATCCCCCTCGGAGATAATGGCTCCATACTCAGAAATGATATGGACTCTCGCATCAAAAAAAGAAAACTCTTTTGTCAACTCTCCAAAGACTTCTCCATCTATGATCACCTGAAATTTCGGTTCAAAACTTGGTATGACTCTCTTGATTTCAGCTATTTTCTCATCCTCATCGGAATAAAGGGTCATCAACCGCTGGCCGAGGAAGAGTTTACTATCCATATAGTAAATTGTTTCTCCGTCTTCATCAAATATGTCGATTGTATTCTGCAGTCCCGGTATATGTTTTTCAATCTCATAGATCATCTGCCATCTCCATTTTGTTTGTATACGTTTATTTTACCACAATTTTGAATATAACAAGTGTATGACAATTCAAAAGGTTTTTTATATTTTGTTGACAAGCCAAATACATTTGAGTATCATAAAAACCATTATTAAAAAGGAGATCGTACCCATGAAAAAGAATATCAGGCTTTACTACCTATACTACGCGCTCAGCGACCTTCTCTTCATAGGACCTGTGATCGTCATCTACCTGCTCAGTAAAGGCTTTTCTTTTACAGAAATCCTAGCGCTACAATCCATTTTCAGCATCGCTATCTTTATCACCGAAGTTCCGACAGGGGCCACCGCCGATAAGTTCGGCAGAAAAAACAGTCTGATTCTTGGAACCGTTTTTCGATTTTTGGCCATGCTGCTCCTTATTTTCGGTAAAAGCTTCCTTCCACTCGCATTATCAGAGATTCTGTTCGCCCTAGGACTCTCCCTTAAGAGCGGAACCGATTCGGCGCTTTTATACGACACGATGCTCAGCCTCGAAAGGGAATCGGATTACCAGCGCATCGCAGGAAAGGGACACTCCAACCTTTATATCACACAGGCGGTAGCATCCCTTTTGGCCGGTGTGATGTACAGCTATGATCCACATCTTCCATTTATCGCAGCTACCGTATTCGTCGCCTTAAACGGTCTTGTGTGTCTCTTTTTCAGCGAACCGCCGATTCATGGAAAAACTTCTAAACACGGTCTTGGCTACTATGATCAGATGAAATCAAGCTTCAGTCATGTCGCAAGTCAAAAAAAGATAATTGCGGTCATACTATTTGCCTGTGTCTATATCACTTTTTCAAAGACAGCATTTTGGTTTTATACCCCATATTTCGTGGCAGTGGACATCAATGTCGTCTACTATGGCTTAATGTTCTTCCTATTCAACATCATCGCCGCGATCAGCTCAAGATACAATCACCTGTTTATAAAAGCGACAAGAGGCCGCACAATGGTTGTGATGAATCTTATGATGGTGGTATCCTTCGCCATCCTCGGCACAGTCACACATGCGATAGGAGTGATGGGTATCTTCTTGCAGCAAGCCAATAGGGGGCTCTTTAAACCCGTCGTAGACAAGTACGTCAACAAACATACTGCGAGTGACAAAAGAGCTACCGTGCTCTCTATCGTCAGTCTCATGTCAAACCTCTGTGCTGCGGTCTTCATGCCTTTGTTCGGCCTTGTTAAGGATTCTCTTGATGTTTACAAAACACACCTGACACTTGCCGCTACCTTACTGATCGCCACACTGTTCATGAGCTATACCATAAAAAGACTACAAAAAAAAGCAATAGGGTCAGCGAAGTGATCGCTTGTCTATTACTTTCTCTTGCTATCATAGAAATGCTATAAAAGTTCTCTAAAGCCTACAATGCCATGCAGGCTCAAATTTGATATAATTGACTCATCAACCAAGAGGTGTTCAAATGAAAATACTCCTGATAAGCGATGAAGAGTCGCCAATTCTAACAACCCAATATTTTAAAAGCAATCTGCAGGATATTTCATTTGTCATCTCATGCGGAGATCTCAAAAGCAGTTATCTTGAGTATATTGCCAGTATCAGCAATCTGCCAATCTATTATGTTCACGGCAACCACGATGAACACTATATCAAGACGCCGCCAGGCGGTTGTATCTCTATCGACGACCAGCTGATCACAACTTTGGGACTCAACATTGCGGGCATCGGGGGATGCAGAAGATATCGAAAGGGTGAGTTTCAGTACACTGACTTTCAGATGTGGCTGAGATACTTCAGAATGCTCCCCAGAATACTTATTAAAGGGGTCGATATCCTAGTTACCCATGCTCCCGCATATGAGTTAGGCGACCAGCCAGACCAATATGTCCACAGAGGATTTAAGGTCTTCAATCGAATTCTAAAAAAGCATGCTCCAAAATATCACTTCCATGGACATAATCATCTTAACTATGGAAGACAGCCAAGACAACTTCAATTTGAAAACACAACCATAATCAATGGATTTAAACACACCATCGTCGAAATCAAGTAGAATGTGTGATCACACCGTCGACAAACCAGTCCATATTCAAGATTTCATCTACAGAGAGTGTATCATCACTCTCTACTTTTATTACTCCCTTACTATCATAAATCGGTCCTGTAAACGGATGGAACATGTCCTGAATCATCATTTTTTTCATCAGCTCCACCAGTTTTACCGTATCCGCAGGAACCTTTGACTTATTCAGATAGATGTCTAAGGCACCAGATGCGAGTCCCCACCAGTAATTGATCAACTTTGGATTATCATTGTACAGATTAGTCACCGCACGGTAGGTTCCACTGAGAATACTGTTGATGATTTTTTCATAGAAAACTCCCCAATGCCAGATAGGGGATGCCAGATAAGTCTTCGGTAGCCTTGTCACAGGATCCACTTCACAAAGCATCGCATACACACCATACTTCCAAGTCTCTTCTCTAGGAACAGCCAAGGTCTTATTGTTGATGATATCTGCACCAAGAGCAGCCAGCTGTTCGTTTACTTTAGTCTTCTCCGGATGGTTCCAATCGTTAGTCCATGCGACCTGTACGATAGCCCTCGGATTAACCATCTTAGCTCCTAAGGTAAAGGCGTTTATTCCCGCAATCACTTCTGATGTGGGACTGGTCGCCGCATAACCAATGATATCCGTTTTCGTCATACTGCCTGCTATCATTCCGGTCAAAAATCTTGGCTCATATGTTCTTCCGAAATAGTTGCTCATGTGCACAAAGGGTCTACTTTCAGAGCAGTTGAAGAACTTGACCGTCGGATTCTCCATCGCACATCTCATCGTCGCCTTCATGAATATTTCAGAAGTGGTGAAGATGACATCATAGTTTTCCTCAGCCAAGCCTTTGATCACATCGTAAGCGCTGTCATCCTCCGGTACATTTTCAACAAAAGCAGTCGTCACTTGAGAACCAAAAATCGATTCAACGTGCTGTCTTCCTAGTTCGTGGGAATACGTCCATCCAGACTTCTCAATCGTTCTCGCATAAATGAAGGCCACTCTCAATTTCTTAAAGGGCTTTAAGAGCATGTTGATTGGAGAAATGATAGATGGGGGCTCCTGTATATCATCATCCACAGAAATATCTATCGCATCGGGATCTCCATAAGCACTAAGCTCCTTTATCAATCTCGGCATTGTTTCAGAAAGTTCCTCGTAAGTGCTCTCCTTAACTCCGTAGAACTGGGCATAAAGAATAAAGGCATCTGCAGTCGTATTTTCCAACTTGCCGCCACCATCAGCCAAATACTTCGATCTGAACGGCTCATAGATACGTCGATAAAAGTAAACGAACTTTTCTTGGTCCGCAGGCGCTTCAAACTTTTCTAAATACCTAAGCAGCCTACCGAATCTGGATTTCTTGGAAAACCAAAGCTGATGTAGTCCTGTCACCTGATAGAATGACATATAGGCATAATAGATCTGATGAAGTTCGCTCTCCTCATCGTATTTTGGAACAATTCTTGTCACATCCGCATCTATCGAAACCGCATCATAGTATTTCAAGACGCTAACGCGCTTGTTTCCTTCCATCACATAATAGAAACCCATATATTCATAGACCTTGATAGGATCCCTTATACCTTCTGTCAGATGCGCCTCGCATAATGCGATCCACTTTGTCGCAAATTCACTGGTTCTGGATTCAAGTGGCATAAAGTTTTTAGCAAATGTCATACGGCGACCCTTTGTATAGGTCCCCTTTACTTTTTTTAGCAAAATATTCATCGTACCCAAATGAACAGTGGATATGATATCAATCTCCTTCAGTAAACCGTCAAGAGCAGTCAAATGCCCCGATTCACCTTGAGCCTTAGATCTCTGATATGATTTCTTAGCCAAACTGACCGCTTTGGAATATTCCTCAATAGCATGCACATCAATCATAAAAATACCTCCACAATAATTATATACCTAATCCCCTAAAACGTACCTCACAATTGTCACAAAATCTTGTGGATGACTATGAAAAAGAATCGAGTTATACACAGTTTTATGTATAACCTGTGGGTACCACGAACAAAATGAACTAACTTCGTTCATTTTGTTCGTGGGGGCTGAAAGTGAAATCTTTTTATTCACGGGCAGAGTTCACGGAGCCCGACCCCAGATAAGGTCTCTCCAACCCCTTTTACCAAAAACGAAAAAACACACCAGTTAAACTGATGTGTCTTTTTCAAATAGGCAACGTTCTATCCTTGCGAGTGTTTTTTACTCGCAACCGGTGGAAGTGAACGTACTTTGTTCACGGACCGGCCACTGGGAACAAAAGATCGTTGCTGTCCAATAAATCATTCTGTACATACGAAAAAACACACCAGTTATAAACTGATGTGTCTTTTTAAATAGGCAACGTTCTATCTTCCCAGCCAGCTGCCCGGCAAGTATTTTCGACGCTAAGAGACTTAACTTCCGTGTTCGAGATGGGAACGGGTGTATCCCTCTTGCCATCGTCACCTAATCTTTGATTTTGGCTTTGCAAAATCAAAACTTCATATAATCACATTTTGGGTCAAGACCTCGACCTATTAGTATCTGTCAGCTGAATGCATTGCTGCACTTACACCTCAGACCTATCAACCTTGTGGTCTACAAGGGGT
>NZ_QQWI01000004.1:300000-379055 GCF_004125825.1 Fusibacter sp. A1
GATTGACAAAATCAATGATATTGCTTGTAATCTTCTTGTTGGTCGTACATTCGATACCTACCGGCTTATGCAGTGCGAGATACACTTTTTTTGTGACTCTTGAAAGCATCTGTCCATCAACGACCACAACATCCTCATCGTTCACCTGTTGACCCATTACAGCGATGTGATGGTTCACATAGACGAGCCCCTCTTCAATCAGCTTATCTGCTTCTCTTCTGGAGCAGCGGCCTGTTTCAGCGATATATTTATTAAGACGCATAGTAGCCTCCGTTTCGATGTCGTCATGATGCTTGATTGCATTATATCAATTACTTATCGATAGAACAAGCAGGTTTTTTAGCCTACCCACGCCCCGAATTCACACAAAAAACAGCCTCTGCTGCCAGAGACTGTTTTGATCGATTCTTATGAAGCGACTAACTTACAAGCCTGTCATCACGCCTAAGACAATAAACACAGAGGCGAATACAAACAGGATTCCTTGGAACTTGATTTGGAACTTGAACCATTTCGTCCATTCGATTCTAGCGACACCCAGACAACCCATCAGTGAAGCAGATGTCGGTACGATCAGATTCGTAAAACCGTCACCCAACTGGAAGGCAAGTACAGAAACGTCTTTGGATACCCCTACGATTGAAGCAAGCGGAGCCATCAGCGGCATTGTAATAGCAGCCTGACCCGATCCTGAAACCACAAAGAAATTGAAGATCGACTGGAACACATACATCACCCAAGCGATCATCATCGCCGGTAATCCCGTCAGCGTATTAGCCATACCGTTTAGAATCGTGTTCATCACTGTCATTTCACCGGCACCGGTACCACCTAACACAAGGACGATCCCCTTAGCCATACCAACAACCATGGCAGCACCTAAAAGATCTGAAGCGCCTGTTCTAAACGAGCTTGCGATATCATTGGTTCTCATACCCTCAAGCTTGAAGATGACGCCGATGATACCGGCAACAAGTCCCATCGTAAAGAAGATAGAAGCAATTTCAGGTAGGTAGTACTCGTAAGCGTTGACTCCCCAAATAATCCAGAACAGACCGGCTACCACAGTCAAGAGGACCAGAACATGTCCTATTCCGAACTTTGTGTTCTTCTGCGCTTTTTCCTTATAGTCGTTTCTGAAGTAATCATCGGATTCATAGGTCAACGAACTTTCAGGATTCTTTTTGACCTTGCTTGCATACCACATGGTAAAGGCGATTCCAAGTAGTGTGAAGAAGGCCCACATGCTCATCCTGAAGAACTGTCCCTGACCGACACTTACACCGGCGATACCTTGTGCGATAACCACAGAGAATGGATTCATCCAAGATGCGGCGAAACCGATTTGTGTCGCCACATAAGTCACCATCACACCGGTGATGGCGTCATAACCCAGTTCAATCATGATCGGCACAAGGATAAGGGCAAAGGGAATCGCTTCTTCTCCCATACCGAAGACTGCGCCACCTGCTGAAAACAGGATGAACATCGCTGGAATAATTAGAATCTCATACCCTTTTGTGTACTTGATCATATTCAAGATGCCGTTTTCAACAGCACCGGTCTTAAGCACGATTCCAAATGATCCGCCGACGATTAGGATGAATGCCATTACACCTACGGCAGAACCCCATTTGTCACCGGATACAAAACCTTCGAACACGTAGTTCAGGAAGCCGACTCCGCCCCATTTTTCGAATATCTTGATATCGGATGTTTCCCCATCCGTAATGTATTTACCGTAAACCTGAACGACTTTAAAGCTTTCAAGTTCAATCGCCTTTGCTTTAGATTTTTTTGTGTTGCCTAATTCTTCTTCCCCGCTAAAGACATAGACCCGACTTTCATCTGACGCGTCAATGGTATAACTTACGTCTGCTGCGGTCACATCGACAACTTGACCGTCTGCCACTGTGCTTATTACCTTGTTATCCGTACCTAAAACCTCATAGGCGATATCGAATTTCCCCATCGGTACAACCCATGTTAGAAGTGCTGCTAAGACTACGATGAAAAATATGATCACATACGTGTCCGGCATCTGCCATTTCTTTTGTTCCTTTGACATTTTTGTCCCCCTCATGAAATAGTATTAAGATTACAACCTAATACTATTGCAAGCCAGATGCCAACTTTCTCAAAATCCTCACTTTTTTTCAAAAGAGTCTGAATACTCAAAGTTCACGCTTTATCAGCTGCCTCTACGCACGAGTAGGATGACAAGCCCCTCTTTTGACTCTTTTATTGGTTGTTTAATGGTTACTTAATGGTCATCACGTGATGTCTTCCACGTTCTGTCAGCTTGGCACCCACTTTTCCACGCCCCAAAGAAATCAGGTTCATCTCCTTTAAATGCTCCAACCTGTTGCGCATCTGATACTTGGTCATTTCAAAAGCGGTTCCAATGGAGTAGGTGGCAAGCTTTTCTCGTCCGCAAGCTTCCTTTCGCTTTTCAAAGAGGGCGATCGCCTTTAGGATAAACAGCTCTTCTCCTGCGAGACCATCTGTCGCAACAGAAACCTCCGCAGTATTTTTCTGGACATGCTGAAGATACTCCGGCAAATCCATTGTCGTCAGCTGGTTTGATTCAGAAACCGCGGACATATAGCCTAGGCAGTTCTTAAGCTCTCTTACGTTGCCCGGCCAGTTGTGCGCCTTGAAGATTTCAATCACATCTTCATCGATACTCATTTTCGATATCGCGCCCATATGCAGGTGATGTTCTATCAAGGATCTTAGGTCCTCTTTTCTGTCCCTAAGCGGCGGCAATTTGATATAACCCATTTGAAGTCGGTAGTATAAGTCTTCTCTAAACTTATCCTGCGAAACCAGAAGCGCCAAGTCCTTGTTGGTCGCCGCTACGATCCTTACGTCGATCCGCTTGATCTCATTTCCACCCACACGCATGATTTCGCCCTCCTGCAAAACTCTTAGGAGTCTTGCCTGAACCTTGGGTGAAACATCACCGATTTCATCCAGGAAGATTGTTCCACTGTCCGCTTGTTCGAATAGTCCTGCCTTTCCACCCTTTTTAGCACCGGTGAAGGCGCCCTCCTCATAACCGAAGAGTTCGCTTTCGACAAGCTCATCCGGAAGCGAACTGAAATTGATCGCTAGGAAAGGGCCGTTTTTTCTAGCCGATTCCCTATGGATCGAACTTGCGAACAATTCCTTACCCGTTCCGCTTTCGCCGTGAAAAAGAATGGTCAGCTCCGACTTCGCCAGTTTTTTCGACAGCGTCTTAGCCCTGGTCAGCGCAGCGCTCTTGCCGATGATGTTTTCAAACTGATACTTGGCGGTGTAGCCCCGTCTTGCAAACTCCTGTTTGATGCTCATGTGATCTTCAAGAATGGATTCCGGTCGTCTAAAAGACAGGATGTATTCTCCCGTCTTTGTTTTCATCTTATTGATCGCAACGGAATGCCCTTCGATTTCGATGAAGTCACTGCCTAGTCCGCTTGATTCGTAAATGAACTCCAGCAGTTCGGCATTGTAGATGACGTCTTTGGCCATTTTTCCAATCACCTGATAGTGCCTGCTGTTAAAAAACGTCAGCGCATACTCATTCATCACCTTAATGCGTCCGGTTTCATCGATCACCATCAAGCCCTCTTTTAGAGAATCGATCAGACGGTTCAGTTGACTGTTCAGTCCTTCGATTTCCTGTCTGGATGCGGCAAGTCGTTTGGCGATTTTGATGATTTTCTGCAGGTAGACACTCGAATACCGCCCTGCCTGATTTCCCAAAGTGTCCAGTGACATCAAGACGTTCGTCACCGTCGAAAAATCAAGCAGCCTGGGACCTATATCATAGATCAGCTCGACGGATTCCGGCACCTTGTCCGGTTCCCCTGGAGTCACAGCCACTTTAAACTTTCGGTCCGGCGCTTCCATGCCTGGGCAAAAGGCCTGATACTCCAGGTGGTCGATTCCCAATGAAATCAGATTGTCGATCATGGCCGTCGCAGTCTCGGGCACATCGTTTACAAGCAGTACCGGAGTACCGCTGGGTATAGAAACGATTTGGTCGATAAAATCGTAATTGATCGTTCTTCCTGCAATAATCGTTTCCGAATTTTCGTCAAAGCAACCTAAGGCCAAGAGGTCATCCTTGGTCAGCTCACTGGAAAGCAACACGAGGTCGTCGCTCACTTTTGTACAGATCCCGTTTTCATAGGCAAGCAAAGTCACCGCCTGGTCCTTGATATGTTCCTTTAGTTGCTCATGGATCGCCCTTGCCGTATTCATCGATCCAGCTACGATTGTCATCGATTTTTTAACCATGACCACACCTCCTACATTATTTCTCTATTATACCCTTTCCATTAGGATAAAGGCAAAATAGCAGTATGTAAAAGTACTCACTTTTACATACTGCTATGGTTAAAAGGTATCTTTCACCAGCAATTCACCTGAGAACATCATCAGCTGCCCCATGGAAATTACCGTTTCAATACCGAAGGATTCATCCACGATCAAAATATCCGCATCATAGGATTCCTCTAAGAATCCTTTACCCTTTAGTTTTAAGATTGTAGCGGGATTTTCAGTCACCGTCTTTATCACCTCTTCAAATGCCACCCCGTACTGATCATGGCAGCTCTTAACAGCATCAAAGAGTGAAGCGAGGCTTCCAATTGTTAGCCCTGTCAGGTTTCCATCAGCGTCAAAAGCCGGCAAACTTCCCTGACCGTCAGAGGTGAGCGTCATTCTCGAAACCGGAACACCGGCATCCAGCATCCTACTCATGGCTTCAGGCGCTGCGATCTCACCTTCTTCAATAAAGGCTTCGGTCGTGGAAGTGGTAAAGTCGACATATCCGCCATCTTTTGCATAACCGATCGCTTGGTCGAACAAATGCTGGTTCCTATTCATATGGGTAGGTAGGAACTGCGTGATAGGAATGGCCGTATCCTTTAAAAGTGCAAGAATCGGGTCAAGACCGCTTTGCGCGTCACCTAGGTGAACATTGCATATTCCGCACTTTGAAGCCAGCTTGCCTGCAACCCTCGCATCCGAAACAGCCTTGGCAAACTCATGCCTGCTGGCATGCGCGCTCCTATGGTCACTGATCGCAACCTCTCCGATTCCTATAATCCCTTCAATCATCATGATGTCCTTCATGATATCTCCTGTAACTGTCTTAAGGGGCAACCTGTAGGAACCCGTATAACAATAAGCGCTTACACCTTCTTCCCTTAATCCGTACATCTTTGCGACAAGGCCTTCCATGCTTCTGGATACACCGTCGGTTCCAAGGCATCCCACCACCGTGGTGACACCCGCCCTGATCATATCGGTCATTTTAAGTTCTGGAGTTCTCGTTTTGAATCCTCCCTCACCACCGCCGCCGCAGATATGGACATGACCGTCGATAAGCCCGGGAAGCACTTTTTTACCAGCTGCGTCGATCGTTTTTATGGCTAGTGAGTCCTCAAAATCAATCGAATCCGCGATACGCAAGATCTGTTTTCCACCGATCAGGATGTCCTTCTTCATAAACTCACCGCGGTGATAGATCTCACCATTCTTAACTAAATACATAACATGCTCCTTAAGTAGACTCTTTATCATAACGCTCTTCTACATTACCCGTAATACGTCCGTCTCTTATTCTTTCATTGAATAGCCGGACTAATTCTTCAGACCCATAGGCTTTAGAAAAGCCCATTCGTGTATCCGCCTTTTGTGTAACGTATTCGAGCGTTCCCTTTTCAATGCCATCGTCTCCAAAATAGACAGACAGCAAATGGTCTCCAACATATCCGTTGGCTATCAACATGTCCAACTGGTCATTTTTCAACTTTTCAAATAGGTCCTTTTCACTTGATGAACTGACACGTGTGTAATTCGTTGCTTTGTCAAAAGCGTTGAAATAGCTATACCCTTTCACAACGCCTATTCTGAGCCCTCTAAGTGATTCAAGGCCAGATACCTTCTTTAACCGTGTATCCTTGGTATAAAAATGATATCGCTCCTCATGCCTGTAGTTATCACTAAATTCCAAATAGGTTTCCCTCTCTTCATTATAGGATATGGCAGGCAGGATTACACCTATTCCCGACTTAATCATTTCAATCGATACATCCCAAGGAACAATCACGAATTTCAGCGCATAGTCGTAGAATATTTGCCGCAACAGCTCAACATCGATCCCAGAGACATTATCAGTCGCGGTATCATAGAAGACAAACGGTTCATACGGCGAGCTTACAACGATTAAGGTTTCCTTGTCCCACACCTCAAAACGATTCATCAAGTCCAAATTCAGATGTTCAAAGGTTGTGGATGCCTCGCTTAACTGATTCACCGCTTTTGTCTCATGCTCTATCGCAAGGCTTATCTCATCGATTTCACTAACCATTTGAGTATTTAGTTCAAACACCTGGTCAAATACGTCGCTTACCTCTTTTGCCTGCAATGTGATGTTCTCGACCCTGTTAGTGAGACTCACATTTAACGAACTGGCATGCTTCGCTACTTGATTCGTTGTTTTCATCATTCCAATCTGATTTTCCAAAACCCCGGACTGAATATGAATAGCCTCACTGGTTTCTGTCATCTTATGCTTGATCTTCTCATTGGCTTGATTGATTTCCTGTAAGACCCGTTGCATTTCATCGATCACCGAAGAAGTATCTTTAGATAACTTGGATACCTCTTCTGCAACTACAGCAAATCCCCTACCGTGTTCACCTGCACGAGCCGCTTCTATGGCGGCATTTAGAGCGAGTAGATCCGTCTGGGCTGCAAGCCGTTTCACACGGTCGATCATATGATAGGTCTCAACTACACTGCCTGACATCGTTTCAACCCAATCGCTTTGCTCCTTAATTTCAAGATTGATTTGATCAAAGGCGTTCACTACAACAAATAGATCCTGAGCAGCAACCTCTATCGTTCTCGAAGTATCCTGAGCCGCCATAGATGCTTGCGACGATAGTTCGGATTGAGCATCCAAACTGTCGTATACCTCCATCAATCTTGATGACATCGCTGTTAAATGATCATTTTGCTTTTTTGAGTTGAAATGTAGTCGACTGCTCTTATCAATCACAGACTGCATGTCCATATAAAGCGCGTCAACCGAAAAAATATACGTATTCATAATTTTAATTAAAGATTCAACCCAAGTATGTTTTACGACCGGCTCGGAAAATGATCCATGACGTTCCAATTTCACTTTTCCAGCGGGTTTTGCCTTTTTATCATTTTTAAAAAACATTTCAACCTCTTTATCGGGTAGCTGTCAACCGTTCAAACCTGATCGTTATTTTACCTGTAGCTCGTCGCCTACTCTTATTAGATTCGGATTTACAAGCTCATTGAGTTCGATCAGTTCCTGTAGATCCATATTGAAGTCCTTGGCGATTTTCCAAAGACGGTCACCTTCTTTGACGACATAGGTCTTAACTGCAGCTTGAACCATATTCGTTTCATCTTCATAAGTGATTAGTACGCTTATCGGTCTGATATCCATCCCGACCCTCTCAAAGGAATACAAGTCAACGGCACCACTTTGCCCCCAGTATCCCTCCGTGTTGTCCTTTAAATAAAATTCAAAGGCAAAACCATTTCCACCCACGTCATATAGATAGGTTTTAATCTTGCTTGCCGCCTCGTTGTCCACTAGGTCAAAGGCAATCATGTTCTTAAAGGACTGATTGGCTGACACCGAACCTGTATGCGTCGGATTTTCAGTGTACATGTACTCATAACCTATAGTGGTATATTTATCCGCATCCATATCAAACTGATCATTAACAGTATCATAGGCATCTACATTTTCTAGGTAAGACACTTCTATGCCTGTATACGAACTCCCTTTCATCTGGGCGTCAGTGACATCGACGACGACGACACCACCAGTTCCTACCACTTCAATTCTTCCTGTAGCTCTATCATAAACAAGACCTGTGTTCTCCTCAACTCCATAAGCCATAGTTGAAATCGCTTTGTTTTCATAGGCTACAACAACAAGCCTTCCAAGCCTACCTTTTCGATCAAAGTGCTGGTCGACAATCCCCTTGTCAAAGAAGCCAAGCCCCTTGGATGTCACAAGACCGCCTTGGTTCTGGTAATCAAGTGTCGAATCGTCAAAGTCGCTCACCTCGCCTAAAGTGAGAGCGCCTAAACTATCACCCCCAGCAATCATCAGATCACTCATAATGGCGGCACCGGCACTTGTTCCACCGATAACACCACCGGCATCATAAACCTTCCAGATCGCCTCCAGTACGCTTGTAGGGCTACCGTCTACATTCAACAGCACCTCGGTGATTCTCATCTGATCGCCACCTACAAACCACACCGCAGTCACGCCATCAAGCATGCCTGCTACTTCTGTGCTGTTGCCGTTTTCCGCCCACAAGGATTCGTCAATATCCTTTGACTTCTTATCGTCTTTGACAGCCAGTGGCAAAATGACAATTTGCTCTTCTTTTAATCCATGGGCAAGCATATCCTCTTTAAACATCTGGCTGTATTTATAAGGACTACCGCTCGCAGCAGGCACAATCGCCACCTTTGCCATATCCACTCCGCCTGCAAGCTCAACAAATTTTTCATAAACCGCGTCATTGTCCTGCCTCAAGGCACCGCCCACTATGAGCAAACTTCCCTTTTTGGCTTCCGCCGCACTTGCAAATGTTGCCATGACCATAAGCACTATTAGAACGATACTGACTGTTTTTTTCATCCTAGAACCCCTCCTATTTTAGATATCTATCACTATTGCAAATGACATGCCAATAAAAAGAGGTTGAAAACTGCAATACCTGCAGTGTTCAACCTCTTTTTAAACCATTCAATAACCATTAAAGAACCATTAAATATGCTATCGCCTCTTCTTCAAATCCGCTTTACCTCATCACATACCGCTTCTATCATTAAGAGCATATCGTTAAAGACTAGTTTTAACTTACCAATTTCCAAACATTCCCTCAAGTCAAGTAAAATAACAACATTTTAACCTTTCATTTTTTTTGATTTGTTTTGTTACATCCCAAAACTTTAGGGTATCTAGTTAATACCACTAAAAAAAATCGAATTTCCATCAAGGAAATATCGAAAGGAGTTGGATCTATGAAAGTAATCGTAAGCGGAAAAAACCTACACGTAAGAGACGACATTAAAGCATTAATTGACGAAAAGCTTTCGAAATTCGACCGCTACTTCAATAGCGATGTCGAAGCATTTGCTACTTTTAGTCACATTAAAGACCAGCAAGTCGTAGAGGTAACCATTCCTCTAAAAAATGGAGTAATCCTAAGAGCTGAAGAAGTTTCTGATACAATGCCAAATTCAATCGATCGAGTGGTAGACCGATTGAGTAAACAGATGAAGAAACATAAGACAGCCCTTGACAAGCGTTACAGAAAACATGATACGATTCGTTTCGAACATATTCCAGATACGGAGGAAGCCACAGAGACAAGTAAAATCGTTAAAGAAAAGAAATTCCCAGTGAAACCTATGGATCCTGAGGAAGCAGTACTTCAAATGCAAATGCTCAATCATGACTTCTTCGTATTCCTCAACGCAAACACTGAAGAAGTGAATGTTGTTTACAATAGAAAAGACGGACATTTTGGCTTAATCGAGCCATACGTATAAAAAATAAAAGATCCCTTAATTGGGATCTTTTTAATGTTGATTTCTATTTGTCAAAATAACTATTCGTGTAATAGTACATCTTGTTCTTGTCCACCAGCTTCGGATTGGTCTTCAACTGCTCAAATGCGTTACTGATCAGTCCACTCACCTTTTCATCCGATGTTTTAACCTGAACCATCTGCTTTAGCACTTTTCCTGATATTCCTTTTAAGGTCTTAAGCTCTGGATGGTTCTCAGCATTTAGCTCAGAAAGGTCGCTTACACCTAGTTCTTCCTTCAGTTTTTTGATTCCGAACATGACTTTGTCATCAATCACATGAATGCTTGTGATCATACTTCTCTTCTTGTCCACAAGACTTCGAATCGCCGTAAAGTTCTGATCAGCAGACATGGATTCAATCATCTCGTTGGCTGCCAGATACTCATTAAGAAATTCGAGCTTCTCGTTATTATATGTAATCAGGTTCTCAATAAGGTTCATACCCTCACCTCTTTTGTTTCCGACATTCGATTTCTAGATTCTTTTATCTAGGACAATTCCATTCATTTGCATCAGATTGGCAAGAATGTCTTGAACCCGCTTTGATGGATACTCAGAGATGACTTCATCCGTTTTAGTATCCACAACCGTATAAATCACGGTCTTAGTCACTTCATGTACTGAACGATCAATGCGTTTATCGAACATTTTCATCTGTCGATTAGCTCTATCAAGGGCTGCGGTTACACCAGGCTCGTACTCAGTCTCATTGTCTCTCTCACTTCTGAGTGCACCTTGTGTCTTTTCATTGTGTTTTGTGCTTCGAGCTTCTGGCATTGATGCGATCACTTTGGTTAGTTCCATCCCGGAACCAGTAGGTCGAAATTCCCCAACGGATTGCATCATAACCCCCCTTTCTCCTTTAGTCCTATCATACCAAGTTTAATAAACTATTGCAATCTTGCAAAAAAGGAAGCAGCACCCCTGGCGCTGCTACACTTTGATGTCCAAACTCTGTCCTTTGCCTGTCATTTTGGCCACATCTTTCGACATTTCCATGATAGCGTCCATCGACTGGACATCCTGATGCATTACCTTTTGCATCATGCTCATTCTTACTGCACTTTGTAGACTATAGGTCATCGCAGCCATCTGAGAACTGATATTCAAAAGACCACATCCTTTCTATGAGAACATCTAAAGAAGTGACATAGCTTCTTTCCATGTATCTCGCATTTCTTCTGCAATTACAAGCGCATCCAACATATGCTGTTCATTTTTCTCAACATTGCTTTCTACCAGTTTATCATAGATAAAATCATATAAAGCATCAAACTCATTACTTATTTCGTAATCCATATCGAGTGTCGACTGCAATTCAGACACAATTGCCTGGGCCTTTATTAAATGCTCACCTGTTTTTCCAATATTGCCTTGTTCATTAAATAGCCTAGCCATCTTGATAAATTTTATCAAGCCTTCATAAAGCATCAAGGTCAACTCCTGAGGACTGGCAGTAAGTATTTTCTGTTCTAAATACGCATCATGTTGCGATTTTTGCTTAGTAGCCTGATGAACCAATGGCTTATTCGGTGACCGTAATACAGCTTTTGCAGCTGGTTTGCTATAATTATAAGGATTCAACATCGCCATAATACACCCCTTAATCTACTTATTTTTTGTCGTCAATATAGTAACCATCACTTTGCGGTATAATCTTATGGTAGCTTCTAGACGCTTTTTTTGATTGTATCGCAATTTTCTTTTTTGAATTCAACTCTTTAATACTTTCTAAAACGTGTTTTTTCATCTCATAAATATTCATCATCGAATCATGGTGAATCGTTTTCAAGTAGCTTAATATTTCTTCCGAAAAGTCATCTTTATCAAATGACTCTGTCAACTGTGTTTCCCTTAACTTAAGCAATCGATCTATTTCATTTAACACATCGTTTGTTGGGCTCTTTTTGCTAAGTTCGAATATCGCTTCTGTTGTTTCAATAAATTCTTTAACCGCTTTTTTCATATCAGCCACCAAGTTGACCTAAGAACGCCTGAAACTGGCTATCCATTTGTGACAATACACTTTCCATGTTACCAAATAGTCTATAGTAGGATTCTTCTTTACTTGAAAGTGAATCCAACAAATCCGCAATTCTTGAATCATATTCCTTAATTCTCTTTTGCATTTCGTTGACAAATTCAGTAGTGTCACCTTTCACACCTGCACGTTCAATCAAAAAACCTTTTTTTCCGCTAGATGATCTTGTTGTTCTTATATTATCTTGTAAAATGTCATATACTCTGTAGGCAATACCGTTTTCGCTTTTACGGGTTGCTCTATCAGTATCCGAATACGTGGTACTCGACTGCTTAGTAAATAGTTCAATCACTTGATCGGTTTTATTAACTAAAGCATCTTTTAATTTTGCTTCATCTATCACAAGTTTTCCATTATCTTTATAATTTGATGAAGTAGAAATACCAATATCCTTCATTGATATGTTAAGTCCATCTATAGGTTCATAAAAAACGGTTCTTAAGTCAGATAAAATTTTACTCAAAATTGGATCATTACTCAAGAGGCCAGCTTTGGCTTTTTGTTCCCATAATTTCACTTCATCTTCTGATAGTGCTTCTTTTTCCTCACTAGTCAAAGGTTGAAAATCTCGCAATGCTTTTTCGTTGATTTTACCGCTAATATCATCAATTATCTTATTGTAGCTCTCTACAAAATCTTTAATATTTTCAATGATGGTATCTGTATTATCAGCAGTGATATTTACATTGATAGCATCAACCTCAGTATAAGTTTGATTTAAAGTATATTGAACATTTTCAAGCGTAAAAGTATTCGAAGCTCTACTTGTTTGAACTCCATTTACAGAAAAGATTGCATTTTGGCCAGCTGTTCTTCCAGTAGTATCTAATTTTAATGCGGTTTCAAGAAAACTATTTCCTGAACCATCAGGGACATTGCCATTAGCATCTCTTAAGTCAATATTAAACGCTTCTCCAGTTTGAGTAGATGCTAATGTAAAACCATCCGAAATAGTACTATAGCTTATCAAAACTCCAACGTTACTATTATTTATTTCAGCCATCATATCTTTAATTGTTGTTGTCTCACTAAAAGTAAAATCAACACCATTAATACTAAAGCTTTGATCACCAGCTAAATTAAATGCTCCAAGTATTGTTTCATTAACATTCAAATAATTTGTTTGGTTAGCAGTAAATCCAAGTTCACCAATTAAATCACCACTTATTTTCATTTCATGGGCTGATTCACTATTTCCAATAACTAATCTATTATCTACAACTGAAGCAGAAAAGCCAGTACCAAATGCAGTATTCAATTTACTTGTTAACTCCGTGGTAAACTGTGGGGATCCATCAACTAATGGGTCACCATCTAATCCAACATATCCACCATCTAAGGTAATTGTTTTTTCAACTCCATCGAATGAAAATTTAAATGTATTTTTTCCACTAGTAATTGCATCATTAATAGTAGTTAAGTTAAGTGTAAAAGTAGGGTCAGAATCTCCACTAAAATCTCCGGTAACACCTTGGCTTTTCCAACTATCTTTAGTTGCAAGCTGTGTAATCGATTCAAAACTAACAGTTGTAGCAGTAGCACCAGCTAGTGGGTCTGCTGTTATCGCGGAGTTAGTAACACCACCAGCAGTTAATTTTGCAGCATACACATCAAAAAAACTAGCAGAACGTAAATTAGTAGTTGGTTTTAATACATCAAAGTATGAATCAGTAAAAGATCTTAACACATTGGAAGTTTCACGGTAAGATTCAATCGTCCAGTCCACTTTCACCTTTTGAGCTACAACCGTATCTACACGTGATTGCTCTATTTTCATTAAATCTTTTATCATTTGGTCGGTGTCAAATCCAGATGATAAACCTGTAATTCTCATCGTGCTCATAGTTAACCACCTTTCATAAAGTATTAAGCTTTTTCATCAACGAAAAGACCAGCAAGTTCCCACATTTTTGCAATCATATCCTGTATTTTTTTTGGTGGAAACTCACTAATGATTTCATGGGTTTTTGTATCACGGAGTACATACATAACTGTTTTAGTTTTTTCATGAATGGTTCTTTCAATCATTTTATCAAATTGCTCTAGGGATTTATTTGCTTGTTTAACTGATTTATTTAATAAATCCTCATTATGTTCTACAACATCCACTTCGCTATTCGTTTGATTATTTTCTTGCAATGATAAACCATTCAATCTTGAATTTACAATTTCAGATTTATCTGCTTTTCCTTTTGACTGAATGGAAGCTGTTGAAGCATTTACAGATATCACACCATCAATTTTCATAATCACACCTCCATAAGCAAATTCTTTCTAGTTAGTTTATCGGCATAATCTATTTAAACTTTAATAAATAAAGGCCACATAATAAACATTGAAATGGAACATAAAAATCTATTACTTTTTGTAAAATTAAATGCTTTATATGCAACAATGAAAAGTATATAGAACGTGGATTGGATATACAGAATCAAAACGAATCAGAAATTTGAGTTGTATAGTACAGCATATCACAACCGGTACAATGAAACACTTAGCGCCTTCAAATATTTTTATAAAACTGTCTTACCGAGGTGTGTAATTGTAAAATAAAGGTTCTTAAACATCTTTCTAACCTCGCTTAAAATTTTAGTCGTTTCAGAAATAGAATAGTGCATATTTGCGGTTAATAACCTTGAGTCAATAAATTGAGTAGGGTGCTTTCCAAAAATGATAAACAAATCATTTGCAACTGTTTTTTTCATCCTGTAAAGTCACACTCAATCAATCATAATCGCTCGTGACAAGAACGAATCAAGTGCGTTTTTAGGCATGTTGCAAGATCATATGAGGGATGCACTTGAAGAGTCAATGAAGACGCGGTCTTGCTCCTGTCTGATCGGTGCAGCATTCCTCAGACCACAAGTCCGAATACGGCTCACTCCAGATCCTAACTGCCAAACTCGACCTCCATTTCTAACTGGGATCTACGGGTGTCATGCCCTAAGCACGGGTCTTCAGTTCCCAGATTCCTAAAGATCGCGGCTTCGTCACTAGACGACTCCCATCAGACAGAAGCATCCCCTTCAATATCTTGATAAGAGACTGCCGGTTCTGAGTTTAAGCCGCCTTGGGGTTGATGAGCATTTCGCCGTTCTTGCCATGAGTGGTTTTTGAGAGTAGCATGTTGACGTTCATAAAGAAGGCATATATTAAACACTGGATATGGGTGTTTTTTTACCCCTCGTTTTGTGACGCTCCTAAAACCGATAGCATCTAGATTCTCATCAGACATGAACGGTTGATTGTACTATGGTCAGGAATTTTATAACCTTCAAGGGGTCATTTAAAACGTAGGTCATACAAGCACGCTTGCTCAATCGCGCGACCGCCTGTGATACCAATCATATGACCAAAGAGTGTGATTCTTGAAAGTATTCGTGGTGGGTATGGCGGACGTCCGATACAAGAGTGCAAGTCGTAGAAGTGATACATAGATAGTTCGTTCATGATTTGGTGAAAAACGCGTACAGGTGCATCATTAGGTAAATCATATCCGTGATCGTAATGAAACGCGAGTTGAATTGAGTCCTCATTGTTGTATACAACTCATGTGCAATATTGTCTTATAACAATATTATACCACCATAAATATTAGTAACTAATGATTCAACTGAGGATGACAAAAGTGCAAATAAAAACAAGGTATTCGAATGGAATACCTTGAGTTAATCAGGCGAGTTGCTTATGGAATTATATTCCTGTTTAATTACAGCCACTTTTTAAAGTCCCAAACGTACTGACCAATGCATCCATCTCCTCCACGATTATCCTCTTTTGGGGTGGTAATCCTCGTAGATAGATATTAAATTTAATAGACTAAGTTTTTAAAACCACTCCACAGACTGTCTCCTACATCCCAGTACAGTATTAAGAAAATACCTATCCTTAACAATCCTCCGTCCCCCTCCACACGAAGACACTATTATTCAACTAGAAAATGGTACCGTCAAGATTTATGCGCAAATTAGTTTAGCCGCCTGGTTAAAGACGATTATATAGCAATGGAATCATTTGGATCATCTAGTTCCATACGATCTAGATGATTCATGTTTAGATAACGCTTCATACCCCACTGTGTACCTGCAACATGCCGTAATCTAGCGCAGACAAGCATAAGTGCAGAATTGCCATCAGGGAATGTTCCAACAACGCGCGTGCGCCTTCTAATCTCACGATTAAGACGTTCAATGGTGTTGTTAGTTCGTATTCTAGTCCAGTGTTTAAGGGGAAAACTCATGTATGTAATGGTTTCCTCGATACTATCTTCCACCTTCTTAGCCGCTTGGTGCAGCTTCATTTCTTTGAGTTTTTCAACGACTTGAGCAGCCTTGATCCTTGCAGCTTTCTTGTCTTCACTTGCATGGATTGCCTTGAGCATTTTAGTCACATGACCCATCTTTGAACGAGGCGTTACTGAGAAGACATTTCTATAGAAGTGGACCGTGCAGCGTTGGTATTTAGCGTTTGGAAACACTGCGGGAATAGACTCAAGCATACCAAGAGACTTATCACCGATTATCAGCTTAACACCTGAAAGGCCACGTGATTTGAGCCAGTTAAAGAAGGATAACCAACTCTCTTTGTCTTCCTTCATGCCCTCAGCGGCACCAAGGATTTCACGGTGTCCTTCTTTGTTTACACCAATAGCAATCAGGATTGCAACGTTCTCATATTCGCCACCCCATGATCGTTTGAGGAAGATACCATCTACATAGACATAAGGGTATTCTCCACCTGTGAGAGGGCGATTACGCCATGTTTCTATGTGTTCATAGGCTTTCTTATTGAGGT
Source organism: Fusibacter sp. A1 (assembly GCF_004125825.1). Classification (NCBI taxonomy): domain Bacteria; kingdom Bacillati; phylum Bacillota; class Clostridia; order Eubacteriales; family Fusibacteraceae; genus Fusibacter; species Fusibacter sp. A1. The sequence continues at coordinate 316,491 of NZ_QQWI01000004.1, forward strand.
TGCTAATCGAACCTGGCGAAACCTTTGTACCCCATAAAGCCTCCGTGATGTCTTCAACGCGACGGACGGAAACGCCTGCAAGGTACATTTCAATCAGTGCTTCTTCCACGGAACATTCTCTTCTGTGATAGCGTTCTATAATTGCAGTCTCAAATTTCATCCCTTTAAGTTTGGGTACGTTCAACTTCACATCACCCGAAGTGGTTGTAAGTCCTCGTATGTAATGACCAGCCCGATATCCTTTGCGTTCATCAGAACGTTCATATTTGGAAGCATTCAACAGCTCATCGGCTTCCTGATTGAGAAGGGCATTGAGTGTTTCCTCAACACTGTTTCTTACAAGATCCTTAAGCTCGGTTTTGATTACCTGTTCATTTAGTTGTATAATGTTACCCACCATGGTTCGTGCCTCCTTGGTAGGGTTTTGTGTGGTAACTTTATTTTACCAAACGGCACTGGATACATGTCCTTTTTTATTTGCGCAACTTATTATACGTTATCGGACACATGTCCATTTTTATTTGCGCAACTTATTATACGTTATCTAGAAAATTTCCATTTAACACATAAGGGACTTTCACTCATTATCGTATAGCGCTGCTTAATGCACAAAATAGACTAACAGCACGTTAGTCTATTGAGTATGCTTATAAATTGTATCTCTTGATGTGCACTCGTAAATATGCCTAAAACAAGAAAAGAGTGGGGTTTCAAAGAAATCCCACTCTTAGCAATTGACCTAGAACCTCATATAATTACTTACTTAATGTATTATCTAAGTAGTTGTAAAACACCTTGAGGTGCTTGATTAGCTTGAGCAAGCATAGCTTGAGCAGCCTGTTGCAAAATATTATTTTTAGTGAAGTTCATCATTTCTTTAGCCATATCTACATCTCTAATACGCGATTCAGCAGCTTGTAAGTTTTCAGAACCATTGTCTAAATTCTTGATTGTATGTTCCAAACGATTTTGTAGCGCACCTAATTCAGAACGAGTTTCTGATACTGTAGTGATTGCTGTATCAACTAAAGCAATATCTATATCAAATTGAGCGGATGTACCATCAACGGCAATAACATCAACTCCTAAAGTTGTAGCATCCATTGAGGTTGCAACAGTTACATCAACAGTTTGACCTGCATTAGCTCCTATTTGAAGATCGACAGCCAAAGTCCCATCTAAAAGTTTTGTTCCGTTAAATTCAGTTCTATCTGAAATTCCTGTTAATTCCTCGTTTAATGCATCTACCTCAGCTTGGATTGCAGCTAAATCATCCGCCTCATTAGTACCCGTACCACCTTGAACTACCAACTCTCTCATTCTTTGAAGTATAGCATGACTTTCATTTAATGCCCCTTCAGCTGTTTGAATCAAAGATATACCATCTTGAGAATTTCTAGATGCTTGATTCAAACCACGAATTTGACCTCTCATTTTTTCTGAAATTGATAGTCCAGCTGCATCATCGCCAGCTCTGTTGATTCTAAGACCTGAAGATAGTTTTTCGATTGACTTTGCACCGTTATCTGAGTTAATACCCAATTGTCTGTGCGTATTCATTGCCATTAAGTTATTGTTGATTCTCATAATCAATTCCTCCTTGAATTGTTTACATAGGTAGCATCCTTGCTACAGTTGTAGTATTAAAACCTACGGCCGCTGGTTTTATATACCTGTTTATTTTATCGGCACTTAAATAAAATACTTTAATAATTATTTATTTTTTTTTGAATGTTTCATGCATTGAAAAGTTTTCGTTATATAAGACCACTTGTTCTGCTTGTCTATTAGAGTAATTTACAACAATAGGACTAAGCAAATTATAATGAAAATTTTCAACTTTATCAGGAATTGTCACAATGCTATAAATACCAATTTCACTATTAGCGTCTATGCCTAATTTTTTTTCAACTTCTTCTGGTAAATCAAATTCATAATCTTGTTTAAAAATAAATGGCACTGTTAAAACAAAGGTTAAATCAACATCATCTACTGACTGTAACCAAAAGAATGGAACCGGTTTTTCAGTATCGTTGTTCTTTACAATCACAAAATGCTTCTGTGATTCAAATCCCATCAGACCACTAGTAAATGTAATAATGTTTTCTTCTGGTACTTCCAACTCGCCGAAAAAATAAGTGTTTACTATCATTTTTTCACCTCCCAGTTTCTATTTACCCCAAATTTCAGAAAAATATCATTGACTAATCAACAAATTAGTACTAATATTCTATTTGTTTTCTGGGTATAATTTCTTTTTTAGAACATCAATTGTTTCTGCACTTAGTGCTGCAGCCTTGTTTTCTTCTTGAATCTGCTCGTACACTTCTTTTCTATGAACTTCAATCGTTTTTGGTGCACTAATACCTAGTCTTACTTTACCTTCAGAAACACCAAGGATTTTCACTTCGATGTTTCCATTAATGATGATACTTTCTTCCAATTTTCTAGTTAAACTAAGCATCTTCATCACCTTGATTTACAAATAATTGGTGTTTAAAAGCATACTCTTCTTTTAAAATAACTTGTGATGCCAACATGCTTTTGTGATTAACAATGATTGGTGCTTTAAGATTGATTGTAGTTTTAGCTACATCATCTAAAAGTACAACCAAGTTGTAGACAGAAACATCAGAAACCTCTTTAATTTTTAAAGCTTCAACAACCGCATCTGCCAGTTCAAAATCATACTTATCAACAAATAGAAACGGATTAGTTACAATAAATTGTAAATCATCTCGCTCTAAACTCTTTAAATAGAAGAATGGGAATTCTGGTTCTGCAGCGGCTACAAAAATATACCTTGTGAGATTTTCAAATCCATACATACCATTTGTAAAATGCAAAATATTTTCTTCTTGATACTCTACTTTTCCTACTCCTATAATTTGAGTTTCCATCATTAGCTCCTATACCTGTTTATCTACTTTTGATTGATAATTAAAAGCAATTGTATTGTAACTTTGCATCGCAATTTTCACTTGCGAAGGGGTATACTGATGTTCTACTTTTGATTTCTGTGTATTGTTTATAATATGTCCTTCTTGAACCCTTATATCATTTTGTCCTTCAATTAAAGTAATCGTCGGCCGTGACTTAGGTATAAAATCGATATTCCAATCACTATCAAACTGTTCAAACGCGTTGTAATAAGCTTGGTCAGCAATTGCATTTGGATTACTATGAACATTGGTGAGTTGTGTACCCTGTTCAGCAATTCTACCTATACTTGCCACCATTTCATTAAGAGCATATGCTGCCAACTCTCTTGTTAGTTCAAACACATCTTTTAGACCCGCTTCAGAAAACGCCCGAGACTGATCTATTTCAACTTTGGGTAAGGTTGATTCAATAAACACCTTTGGATGTTCAGTTTGAATATCTAAAGTAAATTGTTCTTGTGTAATGGTTTGTTGCCCACGAGTTCGATTGATAGAAAGTATGGCCGGTGTTGTTGAAATATTAACTTGACCGATTGCCATAAGATCACCTCATTTCAACTAACTAAATTCTATCTTAAAAAATCCACAAGCGATGGTTGTATAACCCTCGCACCAACTGATAAAGAAGATTTATATATATTTTCAGAATTTTTTAGATCCATAATTACTTGACCGATATCGGCATCTTGAGCATCCGATAATTGCCTTGTATACGTGATGTTATTTTCTGCAATTCGATTGGTGATTAACTCAAGTCGATTCACACGTGCTCCAATATCCGCTTGTAATGATAAGATATTGTTAAGGTGTTCATCTACTTTACCCAAAAAGCTTTGAATACCAGCATCATCCCCAATTTGCAAAGCGTCAAACACCGAATTAAAATCGCTGATTAATTCACTCTCGGTTGATCTGATGGTCTCTACGGTAAGGGTCTGAACCTTCCCTTCTGCAACTACTCCACTTGTAGTAATCTGAATCGGAACACCGTCGGTACCGCTAGCAACTACTTTGCCTGGTCCAAATACAGCATCAAACTTTGCATTCATCTCTGTGACGACATCATCTACCGTATTGGGCAGTACTCCTGCGTCAAATAATGTGATTTTTTGCCTGCTTCCATTTACTGTGACGATAACTTCCCTGTTTTCAAAAACGCCCGGGTCCAGCGCTATGGCCGCATCTGTTAAAGCTGTCGAAGCCGTTACAGACGCTTCAATAGTATCCGCACCTGCCTCAACAGTTGGTACAAATTTAGTACTTGCTGTCGACATGGCGACATTGCCGTACTCCTTCATTTTAACGACTAGTTCGTCATTTATATTATAATAGATATCTGCAATTTCTGACAATGCCACTGTACCGTCACTGGCTTCCCGATAGGCCTTCAACACGGTTTCTTTCGTGATAGGATAGATAGATCCGTTTAGGGTGCTCTCGTCGATATCAAACACACGTGGAACACCATTGTCAATCGTTAAGCTTAACTCATCAACAGGAACAGAATAATCTTCTGTCAATGAAAAATTCCCACTTAAAATCGATTGTTTTGCTTCTACTCCCTCAGTGCTACCTTCCACCGAAGTTTGAGTAAAGGCGTCGTCTATATACTTATAACCATAAATATCTAATCCATTTGATGAAATGTTGATGCTGGTTCCGATTCCTACTTCGTACTTTGTAACTGGTGGATTATCTATTGTAAACTGCGTAACATCAATATTAAAGCTACCATCCGGATTAAAGAATTTCTTATCTGTTTCATACCCTGAAAAAACGTATCGCCCGGCAAAATTAGCATTACCATTCGTAATCAATTGCTCTTTTAACCCATTTATTTCATTAGAAAGTTTCTGTCTATCTTCAGTGGTATTGGTACCATTTGCTGCTTGTACCGCAAGTTCTCTCGCCCGCTGAAGCAACCCAACGTTATCATAGACAGCTGATTCAGTGACTTCAAGCCAAGCAAGTGCATCCGTGGTGTTTCTATCGTATTGATTTAACTCAGATATATCCGAAGTGAATTTTAATATTTTTGACGATAAAATTGGATCATCCGAAGCACGTTGAATCCGTTTACCGGTCGCCAACTGATCTTGCTTCGTGTACATGCTTCGCTGGTTCAAGATTAAATTCCGTCTCAACTGGTCAACCATCATATTGTTTGTAACACGCATCATTTCACCTCCTAAAAAAATTATCTACCGACCAATCCCAATCGGTTGATGATTGTGTCTAGCATGCTGTCTATCGTAGTCATCAACCTCGCACTGGCATTATAGGTATGCTGAAACTTGATCATTTCACTCATTTCCTCATCTAAGGATACCCCTGCAATCGACTGTCTGTTGATATCTATCTGCGTTCTTAGGTTTGAGGTGTTGTCACTCATTCGAATCGCTTCTTGGGTGTCCACACCAAGGTTTGCGACTAAGGATTTGACAAAATCGTCTGGTGAACCCCATGCGAATAACTCAACATTATGTCTCGATTCAGCCAGTCGTAAGGCGTTGGTTCCATCACCTGGTAAGCCTTCTTGATATTCTGCAGTAGCGAGTGAATCTAAATCCTCATCCACTTCTTTTGAAATTGTCAAGGACGTTGTATCCATCCTATCGGTGATATAATACCGTCCATCAATGTATTTGATCGATTTTTTTTCGTATCCGGCTGTGTTTTTAAGCACAGCGCTCATATTTCGAACGACAATCAAATCGTTTTCTGTTTCTGTATTGTCCTCAGAGACTCCTACAATCACCGAATCGGTAACATCAATCGCATTACCTCCATTTAGGCCGAATTGCAATAAATAATCATTGTATTCATCCGTCGACATGCCATCGATGGTAAACAGGTTAATCCCTGAATCACCACTTAAGGCAAAGCCAGAACTATGGATCCTATTCAACTCATTTGTCATGGTATCTGCAAACTCATTCAATTTTTCAATATAGTAAGGAACACCTTTTGAATCTCCAGAGGCGTTGGATTGTAAATCGAGCAAGGCTTTTAATTTTCCACCGTTTCTGATAAAGGTGCTTCCAGATTTCCACGCGATATCATTAAGGTATGGCGCATCGCCTTCATTTAGCAGCTCAGTCCGCGTAACAGTAATCAACTCATCGTAGCGGTAGTGCGAAACAAGCGCTGTTCCGGATGCATTGATGAAAAATCTTCCCATGTCGTCTTCAAAGTAATCGATGTCGATAAGTTCTGACAGCTTGTCGACTAGCAGATTTCTTTGGTCCCTAAGGTCATTTGCCGTACCGCCTGAGAGTTCTGAATTGTAGATCACACGGTTCAGGTCTACGATCTGCTGCGCATAACTATTTACCTGGGTAGCCGTAACTTGAACATTAAAATCCGTATCTTTTTGGAACTTCTTAAGGGATTCGCTCATGCTGTTCAGTCCACCTGTCAGCGCGATGGCCCTTTGTCGTACTAAAGCTCTTGTAGTCAAACTCTCAGGGTTCTTATTGAGCTCATGCAAGGAAGAATAGAACTGATCCATCAGTTCCCTGATACCAGAATCAGAAGGCTCATTGAATATGGACTCGATAGTCTCCATGCCATCCATTCGAGCTTCCCATTCACCCAACTTTTCACTTTCACCACGGAACTTGAAATCTAAAAACTCATCCCTAATTTGAATGATCTGTTCGGTGTCCACTCCGGTTCCAAGCGATCCCTGAATTCCAGGTAGTTCGTCCGGACGGTCCGCCTTCATGGTTACCCTTTGACGGGAATAGCCTTCGGTATTTGCATTGGCGATATTGTGTGACACCACATTTAACGCTTTCTGCGAAGCGAATAGTCCTGATTTTGCAATATTTAAACCAAAAAATGTTGACGACATAGTATCCCCACCTTAAATTTTTGCATCAAATAAACCTTTGCCTGCCTTAACTTCGCGATCCTTGGCACCTTTTCCGTATCCCGCTTCTTCGACACCTAAGGATTTGGCTAAGCTTAGTGTAACGTCGATGTATTCGAGGGATTGGGTGATCAATTTTTCATTCAACTGATTTACATCCCTAATATCCTCTATCACATCGACCAACTTGTTTTCAAAGACCCTAAGCTGCTGCGCCTCAAAGCTGTTTAGCATATCATACAGTTCTGAGAGCTTGTCGATTTTCTTATAACCCTTTTCACGACAAAGACCATCTACAGCTTGAGTTCTTAACGTTTCCAACTGTACGATGGTCTTAACAAATCCTTGTTCTTGTTTGGTGATGGCGTCCAATGCCTTTACATCGTTGTTGATGATCACATTCTTTTTTGTTTCCTCTAATTTTTTAAGCTCAGAATAAAGTTTGACTTCTTTCTGAATAATCTCTATCAGATCATTAAAATAATTCTTCATTTTTCACCTCGATGCAAAGTCATAGGCTCATAGCCAGCACAACGACCTGATCCTTCAAATCGCCGTGCCGCGTGCTATTTACCTAAGATTTTCTTCGCAATGTCTTCACTGGATGGCTTGTACGTACCGTCCTTGATAGCAGCTTTCAGTTCTTGCACTAAGTCTTCTCGAATGTCTGGAAGATTCTTGATCGCCTTAGTAGCGACTTGTACTTCTCTTGCAGCGTCAGATATTTCGATTTTGTCTTTTGTAACCTTGATTCCAGTCGCTTTTTCAGTCTTGTTCACTGGTTTAACATACGTCTTCATGGCATTTTGTACATTTACATTACCATAGATCTTCATAAGAACACCCCCGTTTACTCCGATTTCTTACTAATTATATCGGCATATCAGGGGGTGACTTTACACTTTTTATGATTTAATTTATTTTTTCGAGTGGAACGAGGTTTTATGCTCCTTTTTTGAGGATGCATCAATCGAACTTGCGATCTCTTTTCCGGCGGCGCCAAGCGCTTTTGCCATTTGCGCCTGACACTCTTCGCAGTAGCGTCCGGTCGCGATAGGCTTGTCACAGCGTTCGCAGTTTAACAGCAGATTCTCGCCCTTAAACTCCAGTCTTCCATCCCTTAAAAATGTCATCAGCGACTCGTGAGAAACGCCAGTATCGTCTTCCACATCCTTTAAACTTGCATCGGGATTATCGTAAAGATACTCCCTCACGGTCTGAAACTCCTTCTCGTGGGTGTCGCGACACCTTGTGCAGACCTTGATTCCGCCCACAGAACTGAATAATCGCCCACACTCCTTGCAATTTATGATTTTAGCTTCCATACTGCCGCTCCTTTCAACGTCACTTCTGAATAGGTGTATAAAAAACAGTAGCACCGATGAGCTTCCTGTCCTCAGAACTTAACAGCCTTGCCGCAGCTTCCATTGTCGCACCTGTCGTATAGATATCGTCTATCACAAGTATCTCGGTTTCAGTGATGGTGCCATTAATCAGCTTAAAGGCGTCCGCCATGTTCCCGTATCGCTCAAGTTTTGACAGCTCGGACTGGGTAGACTCGTGATGCACACGTTTGAGCATCCTCCTCACAGGTTTTTTCACAATATGTCCAAGTTCCACAGCGATGTCATAGGCATGATCGCATCCGCGCATCCGGTTTCTTTTTTTTCCGGATGGGATGGAGGTGATCACTTCGAACTCCAACCCTTCCTCTACTATTTTTTCTGCCAGAAGATGGGCAAGCACATGGCTCATATATCTTTTATGACCGTATTTATGTTTATAGATGATTTTTTTAGCTGTTTCATTAAGTAGATACCCACTAATTACCTGTTTATAAACAGGAATCTCCCTATTATGGGAAAAAGGCATCTCCTCAAGCTTGCTAAGACAAGTCTTACAAAGGTAGGGCGCATCGAGTTTCTCTTCTTTTTCACATAACATGCACTGCTCATCGAGCGGAAAAAACAGATCGAGTATATTATTCTTTATCGTCCTTAAATGCTCCTTCATATACTTTTTTCAACCTTTCTGCAAGACTTGATCTTCTAATCACCACTCGCTGGGAATGAACAAGGTCCTGAAAGACCCTGGTGTCTCCGATGAGCGTCAATTGCTTTTTCGCCCTTGTGATCGCAGTGTAGATCAGATTGATAGACTTAAGGGGTTCAGGCATATGAAACATCGGGATGATGACATAGTCAAACTCATTGCCCTGACTTTTGTGAATGGTCATCGCATAGGCAAGCACCAGGTCATCGCTTAGTTCCTTAGAGTATTCCACCCGCTTGCCGTCAGAAAACACGACGACCATGCCTCTCTTATCCGCCGTCTCCACCTTGCCGATCTCACCGTTGAAAACACCGTCTCCATCTTCAAGGGTTCCGATTCTTGTCCATTTGATGCTGTAGTTGTTCCTGTTCTGCATGACCTTGTCCCCAACCAAAAATCGACCGAAGACCTTGTCCCCTCTCTGGGGATTAAGCCTGGCCTGCAAAGCGATATTAAGGCCCTCAGCGCCCAATGCTCCACTTCTTATCGGAGTCAAAATGGTAACCGACTCTATCGGATCTATATGATAGTACTTCGGCAGTCTCAACGAAATCACATCAAGAAGGGTATCGAGAATCTTGTTCTGCCTGGATTCCTGAATGAAAAAGAAATCCTTTCCCTTTTGGTTCACCCCAAGCTCACCGTCATGTAAGATCGCATGGGCATTGGTCAAGATAAGACTTCCCGCCGCCTGTCTGTGGATCTGCGACAGCTCGCTTGTCGGTATCACACCAGAATCGATCAGATCCCTAAGTATGTTGCCGGGTCCCACGGCAGGGAGCTGGTTCACGTCCCCGATCAAAATGATCCTAGTCCCCGTCTTTGCGGCGTCCAGAAGCTTTAAGAACAAAGGGGCGTCCATCATCGACACCTCGTCGATGACAATCGCATCGACCTCCAGCGGATTTTCGTAGTTCCTTTGAAAGTGCAAGAAGCTCGTATCTTCCTGATACATGTATTCAAGCAGCCGGTGGATTGTCGAAGCAGGTCTCTCGATAACCTCTTCCATTCTGCTCGCAGCCCTTCCAGTAGGTGCCGCGAGCGCATATTTTATCTCACTTGCCTCCATCCTCAGGACCAGTTCCTTAAGTATCGTGGTTTTTCCTGTTCCCGGACCACCTGTGAGTATATACATGGGTTCTATAAATGCCTGATCGACAGCAATCTGCTGTTCCATCGTCAGGTCCAGTTTGCTGAAATTGCCTTTATAGGACAGATCCTTGGGCATTCCGTGCTGAAGTCTTGCGATCTCCCTGATGATTCCTATCTCGGTCTTATGCATGTTCATCGCATAAATTCTGATTTCGGTTTCCACCTTCTCGACGTGGATATCCCCACCAACCGCAAGATCAGAAACCGCCACATCAAACAGGTCCTCAGGCACGTTTGCCATGCTCCTTAGGAGCCTTAAAAGTTCAGACCTACTGAGAAACATATGACCGTTCATCGCCTCCTGGTCAAGCAGATAGACGATGATCGATTCGATACGTTCCGCGGCATGATCGTCAAATCCAAGTTTCTTTGCGACCTCATCCACCGTCTTAAACCCGATGCGTTTGACATCCTTCAAGATATAATACGGATTCCTCTTGAGTTTTTCTATCGTGTGGGTGCCGTAAGCCTCGTAGATTTTAAAGGATTGCTTGACACTGAGTCCCAGCTGGTTCAAGAAGAACAGGATCTCCTCTGCCTCAAGGTGTGACTGAAAAGAGGCGTGGATCTTCTCGAATTTAGAGTCACCGATACCGCTGATCTCCTTGAGCCTATCGGGATTATAGCGCATGATATCGAGGGTGTCCTCTCCGAATTTCGCGACAATACGCTCGGCGGTGGATTCTCCGATACCTTCAAACAGACCTGATGCCAAGAAGTCCTTGATCTTATTGCTGCCGCTTGGGAGCAGTAGCTTGTATGCCTCTGCCTGGTACTGCTTACCGTAGAGCGCATGTTCTTTCTCAACCACATGAAACTCATATTGCATATCCATCGCAAGCTTTGTAAAAGTACCTGTGACAGTCACTTCTTCCTCGCCTGTGTCGACGACCAATATATGATAATGATTTTCTTCGTTCTGATAAATGACAGTAACGATTTCACCTGTAATGATCATAAATACTCCAATTCGGACTAGTAAATTTTGTATGCCTTAATGATAGCATATAATGCCCTTTAAATGTAGCAACGTAACTACACCTATCGCATTATGTATGATAAAATTATACTAAATACGAGAAAGGTGGTGCCTTATGTCAAAAGAATTAATCATACTAGGAACCGGAGGTCACGCTAGGGTTGTTTATGACGCAGTGATCGCCGCAGGAGATTACAGACCTATCGGTTTTATCGACCTGCAGACCGACTACACAGGCGAAGAGCTGCCTCTACCCTACTTAGGTGACTACTCCACGATCCGTAAGTACCCTGACGCACACTTTATCATCGCAATCGGCAGCAACAGGATCAGACAGGAAATCGCCGACGGATATGACATCCACTATGCAACCATCATCCACCCAAGCGCGATTTTCGGGAGCAATGTCACACTCGGAGTAGGATCCTTCGTGTCAGCAGGAGCGATCATCAACGCCAACTCCATCATCGGAAAACACGCGATCGTCAACACAGGTGCCTTGATCGAGCATGACAATATCATCGGACGTTATGCACATATCGGACCCAAAGCGACAACTGGTTCAAACGTCATCGTGGGTGAGCATTGCTTCTTAGGCATCCATGCGGCGATCCTGCCTAACTTGACGATAAGCGGATACAACACCATCGGCGCGGGAGCTGTCGTCACAAAGGATATCCATACACACGACGTTCACGTGGGCATACCCGCAAAAGCGTTGGGTAAGCATCATAAATAGGATATGTCAAATTAGATAGTATTTCTTAATTTGCGCCAATAAAAACAAAAAAACGCCCGAAGGCGTTTTTTGATTTATTATAATCCAGCTTCAGCTCTAAGGATGTCCGCTTTGTCTGTTTTTTCCCATGGAAGATCGATATCTGTTCTACCGAAGTGGCCGTAAGCCGCTGTCTGTTTGTAGATAGGTCTTCTTAGGTCAAGGTCTCTGATGATTGCAGCCGGACGAAGGTCGAAGTGTTTTGCAACAAGCTCTTCGATTCTTTCCTCAGTGATTTTGCCAGTTCCGTGTGTTTCTACAAGAACAGAAACAGGATGAGCCACACCGATAGCATATGCAAGTTCGATCTCACATTTGTCTGCAAGGCCTGCTGCAACAATGTTCTTAGCGACGTATCTTGCAGCGTATGCAGCAGAACGGTCAACTTTTGTAGGATCTTTACCAGAGAAAGCACCACCGCCGTGACGAGCGTAGCCGCCGTAAGTGTCAACGATGATTTTTCTACCTGTAAGACCTGCATCACCCTGTGGTCCGCCAATAACAAAACGGCCAGTAGGATTGATAAAGTATTTTGTTTTCTCATCTAGAAGTTCAGCCGGAACGATAGGAGCAACAACGTGCTTCTTAAGATCTGCAACGATCTGAGCGTGCTCGACTTCTGGACCGTGCTGAGTTGAGATTACGATTGTGTCGATTCTAACAGGCTTGTCACCTAGGTACTCCACAGTAACCTGTGTTTTACCGTCTGGTCTCAAGTAGTCAAGTGTATTATTCTTTCTTACATCAGTCAGTCTTTTAGCAAGTTTGTGTGCAAGAGAGATCGGTAAAGGCATAAGTTCAGGTGTTTCATTACATGCGAAACCGAACATCAAACCTTGGTCTCCGGCACCCGTGTTGGACTCAGCATCAGATTCCTCACCTGTTCTATGTTCAAGGTCGTTGTCGACACCTTGTGCGATATCAGGCGATTGACCGTCAAGAGCGACAAGAACACCGCAAGTGTGCGCGTCAAAGCCGAACTTAGCTCTGTCATATCCGATTCCAGCAATAGTTTCTCTTACTGTTTTTTGAATATCAACATAGCAGTCAGTAGTAATCTCACCACTTACAAGTACAAGACCTGTAGTAACCGATGTTTCGCAAGCAACTCTTGCGTTTGGATCTTGTGCAAAAATCGCATCAAGAATTGAGTCAGAAATTTGATCACAGATTTTATCTGGATGGCCTTCAGTCACAGACTCAGAAGTAAAAAATCTTTTTCTCATTGTAAAACCTCCTAGTGTTGTGTCCTGACGAATCAGGTAGATGTTTTTCTATCCCAATCTCGTAGCCCTTGAAGTCATCTTTGGGTGGTGAGAATGTTCAGTAAGTTAATTTTCGCATAAAAAAATGCGCTTCATAAAGATAAGGCGCAGTCGCTTCTCCTCATCTTCCAGAATTTAATCTGTAGGATTTAGCACCGTGTTAAAAACCGGTTGCCGGACGTCATCGGGCCTATCCCTCAGTCACTCTTCATAAGGTCCTTTTATGTAATACCCTAAACCATTAGGTTAACACATAAAAGTTCATTCAATTGTAAATGCAAGATAAACTATATCACTTGTCATTTAAGATTGCAAGCGTTTTTTTATATCATTTTTTCAAAAATTAATTCATCTGATGAACATCATCAAAAGCGGTATCGTACCCAAGCTTAGCAGTGTAGTGGCAAAGATAAGGAGCGAACCAAATTTGTAGTCGCTGTTAAACTGCGAAGCGAATATGGCCGTGTTGGCGGCAGCTGGCATTGCAGAAATGATCACAGGAATATATAATGTCAACCCTTTAAATCCTAAAAGTGTAAGCGCGGTATAAGTAAGCACCGGAATCACCACAAGGCGCAGCAAGGAGATCCACCATACCTGTGTATTTTGCATCGCTTCTTTAAACTTCACTTCCGTAAGGATAAATCCGATGAACATCATCGAAAGCGGAGTTGTGGTATCACCAACCATTTCCAAGATCACTTTGACAGGCTCCGGGAAGGAAAGACCAGTTAAAAACATGAAATAGCCGATTACAATCGCCACAAGTCCGGGACTCACGACCCGCTTGAGTCTAGCCCTTATCGATATCTTCTTCACCGCGTCATCCGATTTTAGAAGGTATACACCATAGCTCCAGATCAGAATGCTAAACGACAGATTGTAAAGCGCGGCGTAAAAGACTCCTTTTTCACCGAAAATCTCATAAACCACGGGGTAACCCATGTATCCGCAGTTGGAAAAGATGATGACATACTCCATCACATCCTTTGACTTGCCCGTGTTTCCCATTACTTTTGAATAAATCTTCGATATAAGGATCGAAACCCCATATACTGCAAAAGAAACTAGTATCAAAAGACCGCTATCGATCAACACATCCATCGAAAATGGAAAATCCATCGACGAGATCAAAAACGCAGGCAGTGCCACATTCAGCACAAAACTGCTTACTTCCTTGTTCATCGCACTGCTTACGATTCCAAGCTTCCTAATAGCAAAACCGATCATGATCAACATGAACAGCACAAAAATCTGACCCATCACACTCATATCCGACTCCTAATCCTGGTATGCTAAAAAATCATCAAAGTCCACAAAATCACTATCGATAAAATCATATAAAATGGATTCTTCAAAATCCCATTCCTCATACTTTTCGATGTCTCCGCCAAACCGACTTGTCAGCTTATCGTCCCATTTGAGCATGGCCTTAAGGTCGCTGCTTGCAAGCAGCAGCTGATCCGAGTCCGTAAAATAAAAGTAAGCTTCCACGTCTCCACTCAAATAGAAGGTCCGCTTGTTCACGTGATTGTTGTTGGCATGATAACAAGTATATAACCTTCCGTGGGGATACAAGGTCGTAGCCAGATACTTATGCTCCAGCACGAGCATCTGCTCGACAAGTTCAGTATCCACATCGTATAGATAGATGTATTCGGTTTTTCTCAGCATGAGCGCCGCTTCTAAGTCGCTGATTTTAAGCTGTGCCTTTATTTCAAAGTCGACCACGACACCATCATCAAGCATAATCTCGCCTTCGATGATCGTATAGGATTCCTCTAAAAGAAGGGCTGAAAAACTGTATTTTTCCCCTTCGATTTTTTCAATATGATTGCGTAGCAGCGAATAACGCTTATCCAAAAAATTATATTGATTGGTGCAGTACCTTAGATAGATCAGATCAATACCGACATATCTCATCAAAAAATAATGGATCAGCTCATGGGGACTTCTAAGATTCTCCGTGACAAGCAAGATGCCTTCCTTGAAGGTTTCACTGTCAAAGCCTGTTTTCTGCCTGTACCATGGGGATTCGCAGTAGGCCATCTCATGGTCCTCGGATTCCTTGTTGACCAAGTGTCCTGCAAGCAGCACCTGTCTGAACATCGGTTCCGACAGTTCCACAAGCGGTCCGCCGAGTCCACCGAATATCTCCAGTTTCATCTGTTTCATCTGAAACTCGCTCGGGTTTTCAAGTTTCTCAAACCGGTCGATACCATACTCTTCAAACTCGATATGGTAAAACTCCGCAATCTCCACCTCGTCCATCTCATATACAATATATCCAGCAACCACACCCATCAGTCTGGTCTTCGTCATAAAACAATGTTTAACTCTCATAACACACCTCCTTCAAGCACTTCATTGTATCAGAATATCCCCTACACTAAAAGTCCCTGGGGTGATTTTCGGTTTGAATTGAGAGAAATGATTATTTTAAAACCACACTAAGGGTTCTTTTTATGCAACTCTTCTATTAGCTAGCGGTTGATCATTCGGTGCTGGTTGCAACATTTCACTTGGACATGTATTTTTAAGGCGCTTCGCTTGAAATGCAAGGAAAAACAGGTAGGTGAGTGATTATTGCCTTGCTTTTGGAGCGGAGCGTCTTAAAGAAAATACAGGAGTGTGTGAGTTCAAGTGGGTGGTGGATAGTTGATTAAGTGAATAAAGGTTTGCAAGTAACAACCCTTAGTGTGGTTTTATAGATAGCATTTCTCATTTATCCTCTGATGTTGAGTTTAAAGAGCAGTGCATATTTTGAAAACCACACTAAGTGTTCTTTTTATGCAACTCTTCTATTAGCTAGCGGTTGATCATTCGGTGCTGGTTGCAACATTACACTTGGACATGTATTTTTAATGCGCTTCGCTTGAAATGCAAGGAAAGATTGGTAGGTGAGTGATTATTGCCTTGCTTTTGGAGCGGAGCGTCTTAAAGAAAATGCAGGAGTGTGTGAGTTCAAGTGGGTGGTGGATAGTTGATTAAGTGAATAAAGGTTTGCAAGTAACAACCCTTAGTGTGGTTTTATAGATAGCTTTTCTCATTTATCCTCTGATGTTGAGTTTAAAGAGCAGTGCATATTTTGAAAACCACACTAAGGGTTCTTTTTATGCAACTCTTTTATTAGCTAGCGGTTGATCATTCGGTGCTGGTTGCAACATTTCATTTGGACATGTATTTTTAAGGCGCTTCGCTTGAAATGCAAGGAAAAATTGGTAGGTGAGTGATTATTGCCTTGCTTTTGGAGCGGAGCGTCTTAAAGAAAATGCAGGAGTGTGTGAGTTCAAGTGGGTGGTGGATAGTTGATTAAGTGAATAAAGGTTTGCAAGTAACAACCCTTAGTGTGGTTTTATAGATGTCTCCTCCCTTCATCTAAAAAGAGCGCCCATAATAGGCGCCCTTACTCAACAACTTATTCAATAATATGGTCAACAAACGCTAGAATCGTCTTTTCGAGCTTCTCAATCAGCGTTTCGGCCTTTTCTTTTGTCTCGCCTTGTACCGAGCAGTAGAACTTGATTTTCGGCTCTGTACCGGATGGTCTTACTGCAAACCACGAACCGTCTTCAAGGTAATACTTGAGCACATCCGAGTTCGGCTGTTCAAGCTGAGTCACAGCACCAGTGTTCAGGTCTGTGGCTTCCCGTTTTTCAAAATCGTCGAACTTAACCAGGTTCAAGTCGCCAAAGTAAGCCTTCGCACCCGTCCTGAAGCCTGCCATGATCTCTGTGATCTGTTCCATACCCGCTTTACCTGCAAGGGTCTTAGAAACCATATGGTCAAGATGGTAGCCATACTTCTGATATAGTTCGTCCAGTACTTCAAGCAGGTTCTTACCCTTTGCTTCAAAGTACTTGGCCATTTCAACGACTAACATCGTCGCGACGACGGCGTCCTTGTCGCGGGCATGTGTGCCGATCAGGTAGCCGTAACTCTCTTCGAATCCTAAGATGAAGTTCTTGGTTCCATCCTCTTCGTAGCCTCTGATCTTCTCACCGATGAACTTGAATCCTGTCAGTGTCTCAACGAAATCCACCCCGAAATCCTTAGCGATTTTAGGACCCAGATCACTTGTGACCACAGTCTTTACGATAATACCGTTTTCAGGCAGGTTCTTTTTGGTGCTTAGAACATAATTCGTCAGCAAAGCGCCTATCTGATTGCCGTTTAGCGGCACATAAACTCCGTCTCTATCTCTTACGACGACGCCCACACGGTCCGCATCAGGATCTGTCGCGATCAGAAGCTTGGCATCCACTGTTTCACCGAAGGCCATGGACACTTCAAAAGCCTCCAGGTTTTCGGGATTCGGTTGCTTGCAAGTCGTAAATTCAGTATCCACGACCATTTGCTCTTTGACAAATCGGATATCGTCAACACCAAGTTCTCCCATCAGCTTTTCAATGATCATGCCACCTGTGCCGTGAAGCGGTGAATAGGCGATGGTCATCGGAGTCTGATAAGCCTCTTTGTTTACAATCTGTTTCTTTACGGCATGAAGGAACAAGTCGTCGATCTTCTGTCCGATCATTACTATTTTACCGGAAGCAATCGCCTGGTCGAAGTCCATGTACTTGACCTCACTAAAGTCAGTCACCGCATTCACAGCATCAGCCACCTTATCCGCCTCGACAGGAATCAGCTGCGCGCCGTCCGGTCCATATACCTTGTAGCCGTTGTATTCTGGAGGATTATGGCTGGCAGTGATCACTACACCGCCTGTGGTTTCCAGCTCTCTGATGGCAAATGACAGCTCCGGCGTCGTTCTTAGCGAGTCAAAAAGGTAAGTCTTGATACCGTTGGCGGCAAATACAGCAGCCGTCTCTTCACTGAATTCAATCGACATACGTCTGTTGTCATAGGCGATCACACATGTCGCATCGGGATCTTTAGAAAGCAGGTAATTGGCATATCCCTGAGTCGCTTTTCTTACAATGTATTTGTTGATTCTATTTCTTCCCGCGCCGATGATACCGCGCATTCCCGCCGTACCGAAAGACAAGTCCTTGTAAAACCTATCTTCAATCTCAGTTTCATCGCTCAGACCTTCAAGTTCCAATCTGAAAGCCTCGTCAAAGCTCTCATCCTTAAGCCATGCAGCATAAATCTCTTTGTAAGTCATAATTTCACCTCATACATCAATTTTTCATAGACTGTTTTATAAAATATGTTCCGTTGTGCGTCGGACATGACATTCACTTGAAAGAACATTTTTTCAAATAGGTTGAGTTCATTTGTCCGGATACCGCCAGGTTTGTACAAATTGTGAATCTCCTGTATCCAGTCACTCATTTTTCTTACCTTGAATCTTTCCATCCCCACGCTGTCTCCGATATTTTCAAGAAGAGCGATCAGGATCTCCGTATAGCTCGATTTAGAATCCAGTCCAAGCATCTCCGCAAGATGCGGGGTCAGTTTTTCAAAGGTGAACCTTCTCGGATCCATCCCGTCATATCCCATCACACGTGCCAGATTCGAAAGCGCCATCTTATCCAGTCCCATCAGCGACTCAAACACATGCTTATCATCGACTGCCTTTTCAATATAGTACCTAATGCCTAGCTGCTCGTCCATCACTTTTATCGCATCAAAATATCCAAGCTTCAAATTCTTCTTTGCGTTGTCGGTGGTGAATTCCAGAATTTTACCTACATTGTCTACAGGAACAATTCTTCGCCTTTCGATATTTTTTGGAATACGTTTGATACCGATCGCGCCAAGTTCTATCGTGGTAAAGGAAGTCGCCCCCATCCGTTTTGCAAGATTGATGGGCAGGTTGTCATAAAACCCACCGTCGATATAGATCTTGCCTTGGGTTCGGTTCATCTTGAATATCGGCAGGTTGGCACTCGCAAGCAGATACTCATGTAAAAGGTCTTTTGGAATCTCGTCGATTCCTACTTCAATCGGTTTGAAATCCGTAAGGGATACCGTCACGATTCCAAGCTTTGTTTTGGAATTTCTCACCTTTTCCTCGTCAATCGTATCCTTGACAAGTTTTCTCAGCGGCGATATATCAAGTCCCATTTTACCAATAACACTACGTAAATAGTAGATGGCGGGTAAAAAATCCTCAGATGTCACATTAAAATTAATCAGTTTTTCCAACAACTCAGTGTCACCTGCAACGACCTGTTCTGCAGAAAGATTGCTCCAAAGGTCAATGGCAAGTTCCAAATCGCCTTGGGCGTAAAGCGATCCGTTGAGGGCCCCTATCGATGTGCCTGTCACAATATCAAATTTTTCGCCGCGTTCATCAAGCGCTTTCCACGCGCCCACATGGTAAGCGCCTTTGGCACCGCCGCCCTCCAGTACTAATGCCCTCATAAGCCACCTTCTTATTCTTCAAAATTATCCTTTATAAACCTTCTAATAGTATACCCCATTATTCTAACACTAAAAGACCTATCGTCTCACACTGTGCTAAAAGAATCTGACAAACAAAAAAAGGCCAGCATGGCCTGAGGTTGTTTACAAAGTCAACAAAATCGCAGACTGTTGACAAAGTTCAAGTTCAAGGAATAAGAAAAAGCAGCGGGCGCAGTGTATCTAGACATACATAAGCGTGCTGCTTTTTTGAAATGACGCAGAAATTGGGCTTTGTCAACAGTCTGAGGCCAGCATGGCCTTTATTCTACATCTGTGATTCCAAACATGATCTCGCCTTTACAAGCGACTTTGTCTCCTACATAAGCGACAGCATTGCCCTTACCGATATTTCTTCTAATCGAAACGATTTCAACTTCAAGTCTCAAGGTGTCGCCAGGCAGCACCTGTTTTTTAAATCTTAAGTTGTCGATCCCTGCAAACACAGCAAGTTTTCCCTTAAACTCATCTTGAGAAAGTAAAGCCACAGCACCTACCTGAGCAAGGGCCTCAACCTGCAAGACACCAGGCATGATCGGATTACCCGGAAAATGACCTGGAAAAAACGGCTCATTCACCGTAACATTCTTGATTCCCACAGCCTTCACACCCGCTTCAAGCTCGATGATCCTGTCCACTAGCAAAAAAGGATACCTGTGCGGAATTATCTTTTGAATATCTTTAGCTTCTAAAATCATAAGTCACCTCATTATCATCATAATCGTTTTCAAAATTATTATATCACATATTAGTAGCTAGTGCTAAGAGATTGTAGAAGGCTAAAGGTAGGGATTATTTTAAAACCACACTAAGGTTTCTTTTTATGCAACACTTTCACTACCTAGCGTTTGATCATTTGGTGCCAACTGACATTTTTCACTTGTACATGTATTTTTAAGGCGCTTCGCTTGAAATACAAGGAAAGATAGGTAGGTGAGGAATGTTTGCCTTGCTTTTGGAGCGCAGCGTCTTAAAGAAAGTACGAGGGAAGATGGGATTTATTGAATGGCGGTTAGTTGATTAGGTGAATAAAGAGTTGTTATGACCAAACCTTAGTGTGGTTTTATAGATGGCACTTCTCTTTATACTCTGATGAAGAGGTTGGAGGGCAATGCTTATTTTTAAAACCACACTAAGGGTTCTTTTTATGCAACTCTTTTACTACCTAGCGGTTGTTCATTTGGTGTTGGCTGGCACTTTTCATCTGGACATGTACTTTTAAGGCGCTGCGCTTGAAATACAAGGAAGGATTTTGGGTGAATGAAGCGTTGTAAGTACGAACCCTTAGTGTGGTTTTTAAAATTATCACTACCATCTATCTCATCTAATAATCCGCACAATAAAAAAAGACCGCTTTCGCAGTCTTAGCCTTTAAGATCAAAGGGTTCTCTAGTTTCATCGGCTTCATGAGCGATATATTTTTCAAGCTGTTTTACCATCATGTCAGCAATGCCTATTCCGCCAGCCTCTGCCATTTCTTTTGCAAAGGACTCGTCGAGCATGCCCTGGAAAATATCTCTCTGGTTGCTCTTTTCAGTTAGTCCGCTGTCCACAACGGTGCTTCTCATGGCTTTTAACAGCATATTGACAAACACTTCTTCAAAATCTGTGGCGACTTTTTTTAATTTCTCGACGTCTCCGCTTTCGGCAGCCTTTTGCAGCGCCTCTTGAAAACCTTCTGCGGCTTTTGCTTCGCCATTCATTTCCGCTTTTAACTGTTCCGCTTGAACGGTCGGATTGATGCTTGATATGTTCATGGTTTCACCTCTTGGGCTTTGTCACTCAAATGCTATCGCTTGAGGTTGTTGGCAAGTTCTAACATCTGGTCGGATGTCTGGATTGTTTTTGAGTTGATTTCATAAGCGCGCTGCATCGAAATCAAGTTGATCATCTCTTCGACCACCTGTACGTTCGATGTTTCTAAAAATCCTTGCATCAGCGTTCCCGCGGTGCCGTCGTCCACAAGCAGCGCCTCACCCGATGCCTCGGATGTTTTAAATAGGTTAAGACCCTTACTTTCAAGTCCTGGAGGATTCGGAATTTTCACTACCTTGATGGTTCCGACCAAGATATATTCACCCTCTTCGGCATCAGCATACTTAACCGTGATATCACCGTTCTGTTCGATCTTAAGATCTGCGATATCACCTTCAAGATCAATGGGTCCGTCCACTCCATTTACGATAAAGCCTTCAGAAGTGACCAGTCGCTTGCCCTGTTCTGTGAGTCCCAGCTTGAAAGAGCCGTCCTTCGAATAGAACACATTGTCGTTCTCGTCGATGATCTCAAAAAAACCAGGTCCCTGAATCGCAACATCGAGTTGATTGTCCGTCGCCTGAATGTTACCCTGACCAAAATTTCTAACAGTTGCCGACGACATGACACCATGACCCACTTCTAGGTTGACCGGTGCGCCCAGTCCGTCAGAACCGTCCTTGTTATCCAATTTTTCATATAATAAGTCCTTAAACTCAATTCTCTGCTTCTTATAACCTGTTGTGTTTACGTTAGCAAGGTTATTTGAAATTGTATCGATAGCTAATTGCAAGCCTTTCATCCCAGTTGCTGCTGACCATAACGCTCTCATTTTACTTCCTCCCTACTAAACACGTGCCACTTCGTTCACGGCCTTGTCAAGTGTCTCGTCATATGACTTGACTACACGTTGTGCGCTTTCGTACGATCTGTACGTTTCCATAATCTGAATCATTTCCTTAAGCGAATCCACGTTGGATCCCTCTAGAAAACCTTGAAGTATCTCTCCGCCGTAAGGCTCTTCTGTCATTTCTCCGTCAAAACGGTAGACAGAAGCACCGATTTTCTTTAGTCGTTCCACATTGGTAGGATTCACAATCTTAAACTTATCTATTAATTCGCCGCCTGCGGCGATCTCACCGAACTTGTTGACGCTGATGTCCCTGTCGTTCAGAACGATCGGTCCGTCTATGCCGATCACGTTGAATCCTTCATCCGTGACAAGCTCCATATTGCTGTTGATCTTAAACTGTCCGTTTCGGGTATACATTTCGCCCTGTGGAGTCTGAACCTTAAAGAAGCCCTTGTCATTAAGACCGAAATCAAGCGTACTTTCAGTCCTTTGAAGATCGGACTGTTCCAGATCTGTCACTACGCGGTTGAACTTGATACCACCGCTTAAGGTTCCGATCACGCCTTTTGGTGCCTGATAGACAAGCGAGTCGATCACTTGACCGCCGACGAGCACATTACCGGACTCATCCACTTCAAAATCCTGATCGCCTACTTGGATGGGTCCGTTAGCGCCTAGCACCTTTTGTCCCGCATCCTTGATGATGTTCTGATAACCGTTTCTATATACTGTACGTAAAAATCCGTCATCTCCAACTCTAAACTCTACTGAAGTGTTGTGCGAAATGCCTCCGTCCGATTCAACCCTGAAGTAGCCGTTTGAAGTCGTTGCGATCTTTGTCTCGGCGGTATCTTTCACACTCACAGTCGCGTTACCGCCACTGGTTGTCGGGTAATTGCCACCCATTTTCGTGAGAAGCTTGGCGCTGAATTCCTCGTAAAGGGCAAGGTCTCTCTTATAACCATGGGTGTTCACGTTTGCTAGGTTATTCGACATCACGTTGATGGATCTCGTATTTTGTTCTAACACCGTCGATACCGAATATAGTCCTCTTAACATAACACCCTCCAACACTAGTAATTTGCTAAGTAAGTTATCGGCAGGAACTCCGTATAACTTAACGTTTTTTTTATGAATATTCACCTGTCGGTTCGCACATATCCTATATAGTTCAACTAAAAAAAAGACTCCTATGGGAGTCTTTTAGATTACTTGTATTTTCTTGCGCGGTGCATGCTTTGGGCGCTTTCTAAAAGATCCATATGCTCAAGAGACATACCCGTGCCGATAGCGACACAGCTCACAGCGTCTTCTGCGATATACACAGGGATGCCGGTTCTTTTTTCAAGAAGCTTGTTGAGCCCGTGAAGTAACGCGCCTCCACCAGTCATGACAATACCACGGGTACTGATGTCAGAAGCAAGCTCTGGCGGTGTTTTCTCGAGTACCGCGTGAACAGCGTCGCTGATGGCGTTCACTGTCTCCTGCAGGGCTTCCATCATCTCCTCGGAGCTGATCGTCTTGTTTTTAGGAAGCCCTGTGATCAAGTCACGGCCCCTGCAGTCCATCATCAGCGACTTCACTCTAGGTGAAGCAGTCCCGATGTTCATTTTCATCTCTTCAGCAGTACGCTCACCGATCAAAAGGTTGTGGTTCTTTCTCATATAGCGGATGATTGCCTCATCGAACTTGTCGCCGGCGACTTTAATCGATTTACTTACCACTACGCCACCCAGAGAGATGACAGCGATATCCGTCGTACCGCCGCCGATATCGATAATCATGTTTCCATCCGGTTTATAAATATCAAGTCCCGCACCGATAGCAGCTGCGATAGGTTCTTCAATCAAGAAGGTCTTTGCGCCGCCAGCCTCTGTAGAAGCGTCGATAACCGCTCTTCTTTCGACTTCTGTCACGCCGCTCGGAACACAGACCATCAGTCTTGGCCTGAAGAATCTTCTTTTGCCACACGTCTTATTGATGAAGTATCTTAACATTCTCTCTGTTACATCATAATCCGAAATCACACCGTCTTTCAAGGGTCTGATTGCTACGATATTGCCAGGAGTACGGCCTAACATTTTTCTGGCATCATTACCCACGGCTAAGACCCTGTCCGTATCCTTGTCGATCGCGACTACAGACGGTTCCTGCAAAACAATGCCCTTACCCTTAATGTATACAAGAACATTCGCAGTTCCAAGATCTATTCCAATTTCAGTTCCTAGTCCAAACATTTTAGGGCCTCCTTTTATTCTTCTACTCGTGTGATCTTGATGCCGATTCCACGAAGTTTATTTACAAGATCGTTGTATCCACGGTCAATATGGTAGATATCGTGAATCTCAGTGTTTCCTTCCGCCACAAGTCCCGCCATGATCAGCGCAGCTCCCGCTCTTAAGTCAGTCGCCTTAACCTGTGCCCCCTGAAGGTTGCAGTCACCGCTCAAGATAGCACTGTGACCCTCGATTTTTATATTGGCGCCCATTCGGTTAAGTTCGCTGACGTGCATGAATCTGTTTTCAAAAACGGTTTCCATCACAACACTGCTACCCTCTGCTCTAGTGAGAAGCGCCATAAACTGCGCCTGAAGGTCTGTTGGAAAACCTGGATAAGGAAGTGTCGTGATATCCACGGCTTTAAGCTTACCCGAGCTCTTCACATAAATGCAGTCCTCGTCCTCTTCAAGAGTCACTCCGCATTCTCTAAGCTTAGCGATGACAGGCTTTAAATGGCTTGGTTCGATATTGTTGATCTTAAGATCGCTATCGAGCATTCCAGCCATGATAAGATAAGTTCCAGCCTCGATCCTATCCGGTAAAACCGTATGTGCGGCGCCTTTTAAGACGTCCACACCCGTAATTCTAATCGTATCGGTACCGGCACCTTGTACTTTGGCGCCAAGCTTATTTAAAAAATTCGCGATATCGACGATTTCAGGCTCCTTAGCCGCATTTTCGATATGTGTCACTCCCTCTGCAAGCGTCGCAGCCATCATGATGTTTTTTGTAGCGCCCACACTCGGAAAATCCAGATAGATAGAAGCGCCAACAAGTTTTTTCGCCTTGGCTTCCACAAATCCGTGCCCGAAAGAAACCTCTGCGCCAAGCGCTTTGAATCCTTTGATATGAAGATCGATCGGTCTTTCCCCAATCGCACATCCTCCTGGCATCGGAACCCTTGCCAGTCCTGTTCTTGCAAGAAGCGGTCCCATAACATCAAATGACGACCTCATTTGAGAGACATATTCATAAGGTGCTTCATTCGAGGTGATTTTAGGTGTGGTGATTTGCATGGAGGATCCGTTTCGATTCACCTCGGCACCTAGCGATCTCAACACTTCAGACATGACACCCACATCCCTTAAGTTTGGAACATCATGGATTTCACACATCTCATCCGTAAGAAGCGCTGCGGCCATCAGTGGTAAAACACCGTTCTTCGCACCGTCCACACGAATTTCGCCTCTTAGTTTTTTTACAGGTTCAACAATATACTTTGCCACTTGAATAGGCCTCCCTCAACGAATTATGCTCTCATATCTATCAATTTATTGTAATATTAAATTTATGTTTTATTTATAGACAGACTACCAAAGCATTATAACACAATTTTACGATTAATAAAATGAAAGTCTAATGAGGTCGATTGTAATTTCTTGTTCAGAGAGATTCTATTTATAAAACCACACTAAGTGTTGGTCATAACAACTCTTTATTCACCTAATCAACTAACCGCCATTCAATAAATCCCATCTTCCTTCGCACTTTCTTTAAGACGCTCCGCTCCAAAAGCAAGGCAAACATTCCTCACCTACCTATCCTTCCTTGCATTTCAAGCACAGCGCCTTAAAAATGCATGTCCAATTGAAAAATGTCAGTTGGCACCAAATGAACAACCGCTAGGTAGTAAAAGAGTTGCATAAAAAGAACCCTTAGTGTGGTTTTCCAAAATTGCATTGCTCTCCAATCTCTTCATCAGAGTATTAAGAGAGGTGCTATCTATAAAACCACACTAAGGGTTGGTCATAACAACTCTTTATTCACCTAATCAACTAACCGCCATTCAATAAATCCCATCTTCCTTCGCACTTTCTTTAAGACGCTCCGCTCCAAAAGCAAGTCAAACATTCCTCACCTACCTATCCTTCCTTGCATTTCAAGCGAAGCGCCTTAAAAATACATGTACAATTGAAAAATGTCAGTTGGCATCAAATGAACAAGCGCTAGGTAGTAAAAGAGTTGCATAATAAGAACCCTTAGTGTGGTTTTCCAAATATGCATTGCTCTCCAATCTCTTCATCAGAGTATTAAGAGAGGTGCTATCTATAAAACCACACTAAGGGTTGGTCATAACAACTCTTTATTCACCTAATCAACTAACCGCCATTCAATAAACCCCATCTTCCTTCGCACTTTCTTTAAGACGCTCCGCTCCAAAAGCAAGGCAAACATTCCTCACCTACCTATCTTTCCTTGCATTTGAAGCGCAGCGCCTTAAAAGTACATGTTCAAATGAAAAGTACCAGCTTTGTATTAAATGACTACGCGCCAGGTATTAGAAAAGTTGCATAAAAAGAACCCTTAGTGTGGTTTTTAAAAATAAGCCTTTCTCACCAAACAAAAAAAGACCCGAAGGCCTTTTGATTGTTATAGATTTTCGTGACGTATGTGTGTGTCTGCAGCGTGGATGCGGTTGATCGCTCTTCTCAAGGAAACTCTGGCACGGTTGACGTCGATTTCCTTGTCTTCGTGCACAAGTCTGTTTTCCGCTCTGCTTTTCGCAGCTTC
Organism: Fusibacter sp. A1; assembly: GCF_004125825.1. Lineage (NCBI taxonomy): Bacteria > Bacillati > Bacillota > Clostridia > Eubacteriales > Fusibacteraceae > Fusibacter > Fusibacter sp. A1. The sequence goes on from NZ_QQWI01000004.1 coordinate 343,303, forward strand.
GGCCCTTGCCTTGTCGATACCCTCAGCCCATTCCGCAGCATCGGTGATAATGGTGATTTTATCTTCTTCAACGTTGATAAAGCCACCGGAACATGCAGCCACCTTTTGAGTTTCCCCTTGAATGATTCTGAGGGCACCAATCGCGAGTGGAGCGACCGTCGGTTCATGGTCATACATGATTCCGACATCGCCTTCTGTAGTTCTTACGATTACCATATCCACCAAGTCGCTAAATAAGTTTTGATCCGGGGCTACAATGTCAAGCTTAAGTTGTTTGCTCATTGACTTCCCCCCTAAAGGTTTCTAGCCTTTTCAACTGCTTCCTCAATCGCACCAACAAACAGGAACGCTGATTCAGGCAAGTTATCATGTTTACCATCAAGGATTTCTTTAAAGCTACGTACAGTATCTTTTAGTGCGCAGTATTTGCCGCTAAATCCTGTAAATTGCTCAGCAACGTGGAAGGGTTGAGATAGGAATCTTTGAATACGTCTTGCACGTGCAACGACGACTTTATCTTCATCAGAAAGCTCATCCATACCAAGTATCGCAATGATATCCTGTAGTTCTTTGTAACGCTGAAGGATTACTTGAACGTCACGTGCGACTTTGTAGTGCTCTTCACCGACTACAGCTGGCGACAGGATTCTTGAAGAAGAATCAAGCGGGTCAACCGCAGGGTAGATGCCCATCTCAGTGATCTTACGAGAAAGTACTGTCGTAGCATCAAGGTGAGAGAACGTAGTCGCTGGTGCTGGGTCTGTCAGGTCATCGGCAGGAACATAAACCGCTTGAACCGAAGTGATCGACCCTTTCTTAGTTGACGTGATACGCTCCTGAAGAGCACCCATGTCAGTAGCAAGCGTTGGTTGGTAACCAACCGCTGACGGCATACGGCCAAGTAGCGCCGATACCTCAGAACCCGCTTGAGTGAATCTAAAGATATTATCTACAAATAGAAGTACGTCTTTTCCTTCTCTGTCGCGGAAGTACTCGGCCATTGTAAGTCCTGTAAGACCAACACGCATACGAGCTCCCGGCGGTTCGTTCATTTGACCGAACACCATACAAGTCTTGTCGATAACGCCTGACTCTATCATCTCATGATAAAGGTCGTTACCCTCACGAGTACGTTCACCAACACCGGCAAATACAGAAAGACCACCGTGTTCTTTTGCGATATTGTTGATCAGTTCCTGGATAAGAACCGTCTTACCTACGCCGGCACCGCCGAATAGGCCGATCTTACCACCCTTAACATAAGGGCAAAGCAGATCGATAACCTTGATCCCTGTTTCAAAGATTTCGGTTGTAGTTTGCTGTTCATCAAATGCAGGTGCCTCACGGTGAATGGACCAGCGTTCTTCCACACCTTCCATCGGCTTTTCATCAACAGCCTCACCTAATACATTAAGCAGTCTTCCTAAAACCTTAGGTCCGACCGGTACTGAAATCGGTTTGCCGGTATTGATGGCATCAATACCTCTTACCAAACCATCTGTCGACGACATAGCTACACAACGTACAGTGTTGTCACCTGTATGTTGGGCAACTTCTGCAACGACGTGAATATCGTTATAATCTACACGTACTGCGTCGTAGATATTCGGAAGTTCGCCCGCTTCAAATCGGACGTCAATAACCGCACCGATAATCTGAACGACTTTACCTTTATTCTGCGCCATCTAGTTACACTCCCTTCGGAAAATTGATTATTCGAGGGCATTCGCTCCACCGACAATTTCTGAGATCTCTTGTGTGATTGCTGCCTGTCTTGCCTGGTTGTATGTCAGTGATAAGTCATCAATCATTTCTTGTGCGTTATCAGTTGCACTTTCCATCGCAAGTCTTCTAGCAGCCTGCTCTGAAGCTGCTGATTCAACTAAACCACCATAAATCGTACTTTCAATATATTTTGGTATCAAGTAGCCAAGCACCGCTTCCGGCGATGGCTCATAAGTGATAAATTCTTCAAGTTCGACAACCTCGGTCTCTTCAATGACAACCGGCAAAAGCTGGATCATCGTAGGAACCTGTGAAATTGTGGACTCCATTTTTGTATAGACGAATTTGATCTCGTCTACTTTTTCTTGCGCGTACAAGCGAAGTGCCTTGTTGGCAATATCTTGAGCGTCTTGATACGTCGGTTTTTCAGAAATATAGATAAAGGAATCAACTACGTCCGCTTCACGTCTATTAAAGAAATCCGTCGCCTTTTTACCAATACTAATTATTTTAGCTTTTGAAGCATCGTCGATATCAGTGACGACTTGCTTGATCGCATTGACATTGTAGCCACCGCAAAGCCCTCTATCAGCTGTCACCACGATGTAAAGCGTATGCTTCACAGGGCGTGATTCCAGATACTCGTGTTTTATGTTCTTCTCATTCGTCAGAATGTGTTGAACCGTACCGAGCACCTTTTCAAAATAAGGTTTTGTGTGTTCGAGTATGTCCTTGTTGCGCTTCAGCTTAGCCGTTGAAACCAGCTCCATCGCCTTAGTAATCTGCTTGGTACTATTGACACTTTTGATTTTACGCTTTATATCGCGCGCACCCATTCCAGCCATTTAGTACCTCCTAAAATCAGGTTGGGAAACTTACGCAATATCCGTACGTTTTTCCTCGCGCTCTTTAAAGATGACTTTAAATGCCTCAACGACAGATTTAAGCTCAGCTTCAAGTTTATCGTCGATCTTACCGGTTGTCTTGATCGCATTCAAGATGCTAGCGTGCTTATCGGATACATATTCGATAAACTCCTGCTCAAAACGGCCGATAGCGCTCACTTCGATATCCATCAAGTACTTGTTCGTCGCAGCAAAGATAATGACTACCTGATGCTCGACTTTCATCGGTGCGTACTGCTTTTGCTTAAGGATTTCCATCAGACGCTCACCGTGATTAAGCACGTTTTGCGTTTCGATGTCAAGTTCCGAACCAAACTGAGCGAATGCCGCAAGTTCTCTGTACTGGGCAAGTTCAAGTTTGATTTTGCTGGCAACTTGCTTCATCGCCTTGATCTGAGCGGCACCACCAACACGAGAAACCGAAATCCCCGCATTAACAGCCGGTCTTTGTCCAGAGTTGAAAAGCTCAGACTCTAGGAAGATCTGTCCGTCAGTGATCGAGATTACGTTCGTTGGAATGTATGCCGATACGTCGCCCGATTGTGTTTCAATGATCGGAAGCGCTGTAATCGATCCGCCACCCAATTTGTCGCTTAACTTCGCAGCACGCTCAAGTAGGCGTGAGTGCAGGTAGAACACGTCACCTGGGTAAGCTTCACGTCCTGGTGGTCTTCTAAGTAAAAGTGACATCGCACGGTAGGCAACGGCATGTTTGGATAAGTCATCATAAATGATCAGAACATCTTTACCTTGGTGCATGAACTCTTCAGCAAGTGTGACACCCGAATATGGCGCCAGGTACTGAAGCGGTGCAGGTTCTGATGCAGATGCGTTGACAACGATCGTATAAGCCATCGCACCACGTTCTTCAAGCTCTTTAACCAGCTGAACGACAGTCGATTTCTTTTGACCGATAGCAACGTAAATGCAAATAACTTCTTCTTCTTTTTGGTTGATGATCGTATCGATTGCAATAGCAGTCTTACCAGTTTGACGGTCGCCGATGATAAGTTCACGCTGTCCTTTTCCTACTGGAATCATCGAGTCGATCGCCTTTATACCTGTTTGCAGCGGCTGATCGACAGATTTTCTATCGATAACACCCGGTGCATTCGATTCGATCGGTCTAAACTTGTCAGACTTGATCGGACCTTTACCGTCGATCGGTTGACCAAGCGCGTTCAAAACACGTCCGATCATTTGTTCCCCTACAGGAACCTCTACAATTCTGCCGGTACGTTTAACAAGGTCGCCCTCAACGATTACCTGGTCAGAACCAAGAAGCACGACACCAACACTATCTTCCTCAAGGTTGAGTGCCATACCAAATACTTCATTAGGAAACTCCAAAAGTTCGCCGGCCATACACTGAGCTAGACCGTGAACACGAGCAATACCGTCACCTACCTGGATGACTGTACCGACATCTTCAATCTGGAGCTTATCCTCATAACGCTTAATCTGCTCTTTGATGACCGAGCTGATTTCTTCTGGTCTAAGCTTCATAACATTCTCTCCTATAGATTACGCATGGCATCATACGACAAGTCCATTAAGTGACTCTTTTAAATCACCGAGTCTACGCTTTAACGTGTTATCGATGACACGGTCGCCGATTTGAATCAACATACCGCCGATCACACTCTCATCGATGATGTTCTTGATCGAGATGGTAAGACCGGTCATTTCACTAAGTTGAACCTTCAAGGTGCTTTCCTGCTCGTCGGATAAGGCTTGAACCGTAGTAACAAGCGCAGTCTCCATTTTAAAGTGCTTTTTGAATTTCACTTCAAACGCTTCAAAAATACCTATCACATAATATGTTCTGCGTTTATCAATCAATACTTTCAAGAAGTTTACAAGTTCAGTCTGAACTTTATCGCCAAATACATCTTGAACGATCTGCTTCTTTTCCTCATTAGCAATCTTAGGTGTCTTGAACAGTTCGAAAAAATCAAGTTCGGATTCGAATATTTCGACTACCGCCTTAAATTCCTCGTAGATGCTTTCCAGCATACCTGCGTCGACACCAACCTCGTAGAGCGCACCAGCGTACGTTTCAGTGACTAATTGTGCCATCTCGCATCGCCCACTCTCTCGATGAATTCGCTCAACATTGCGCTGTGTTTCACACTATCCACTTCTGCGTCTATAACCTTAGAAGCTGCAAGTATGGCAAGTGATGCGATATCATCTTTTAGTTGATTGATTGCCTTTTCACGTTCACGTTCAATTTCTTTTTGAGCTTGTTCCTTCAAAGTAACAATATCTTTTTCAGCGTGTCTGATGATATCAGCTGCACGCTTTTCAGCAACAAGCCTTGCTTCTTTGATAATCGCGAGTTCTTCATTGTGGATGTTTGCCAGTCTGCCTTCGTAATCGGCTTTGATGGCATCCACATCGCGATGTTTGTTCTCTGCTTCTTCCAAAGATGCTTTAATCTTATCAGTACGTTTTTGCATAAATTCACTAACAGGACCGAAAAGTTTCCATCTTAAGAACGCGAACAATACAAGTGTATTGAAAATTTGAAAGAAGAATGTTGCGTTGATCTCTACAAGACCAAATTGCAGTCCTAAGTTTGCCACATTAATGGCTTCCATACTCATCCCTCCTGTTCAATCGATTGTTGACTATAACATGCCTACCAAAGGATTTGCGAACAATAGGATAAGAGCAATGATAAGACCGTAGATACCAGTTGTCTCAGCAACAGCAGCACCCAAAAGCATTGTTCTTACGATGTCACCTTGAGCTTCAGGCTGTCTTCCAACACCTTCAGCGCCTTTACCAGCAGCATAACCCTGACCAATACCAGGTCCGATACCGGCGATCATAGCAAGTCCGGCACCGATTGCCGAGCAAGCCAAAATTAAAGCTTTTCCTGTGATTGCAGCTTCCATATGTATTTCCTCCTAATTAACTCATGATCAATAAACTAATGATACGCAGTAGTGCGTATGGGTTACCCCAACAAATTAATAAGTGGGTTTGCAAACATCAAGACGAGTGCGATGATGAGCGCGTATATACCCGTAGTTTGAGCAACTGCTTGTCCTAAAAACATAGTTCTTACAACCGCTGATTGCAATTTTGGTCGCTTACCGACCGCTTCTGTTCCCTTACCGGCAGCGTATCCCTGACCGATTCCCGGTCCGATACCTGCGATCATCGCAAGACCCGCACCAAGTGCCGACGCCATCAGGATGAAAGCAACGCTTTTATCTCCAGTAACTTGTGTCACCATCGGATTACCATAAAGCAGAATAAGTGCGACAACAAGAGCTAAAATGCCCGATGTCTCAGCTACAGCTGCTCCAAGTAACATAACCATGGTAGTTTGCTTGTTGTTCTTTGGATTACGTGCTGTGGCTTCCGCACCTTTTCCAGCCGCGTATCCCTGACCGATCCCTGGACCAATGCCCGCGATCATCGCAAGACCTGCGCCAATGCAGGATGCGGCTAGGACTAATACTTTGCTGTCAAAGGTCATCAACCAGTTCAGAAACTGAACAATGAAGTTTGTGTTTTCCATTTTACACCTCTTACCTAGTCAATAGCCATCGAAACGAATACCATTGTCAACATCGTGAAAATGAACGATTGCAACAGTCCGGCAAACAGGTCAAAGTAGACATGCAGCACTGCCGGAATAGGTATCAGCGCAAAGGTACCGAGCGCTCCGTAAAGCAAGGACATGATAATTGTTCCACCTACGATGTTTCCGAACAAACGAAAACCTAGTGAGATTGGAGTTGCTAATTCGCCAATGATATTGAGTGGCAGTAGCAGTGGAAACGGCTCTAAAAATCCTTTAAAGTATCCCGCACCTTTACTGACAGTACCCAAAACATGAATAGCGAAAAACGTCATAATCGCAAGCGCCATAGTCGTGTTGACATCTGCTGTTGGAGGTCTAAATCCGAATAACCCTGATAAGTTGGCAACCGCTAAGAAAATCAGGAGTGTGCCCATATAAGGTGCGAAGTTCATACGATGTTCTCCCATCGTCTGCTTCACAAGACCGTTTATCGCGTCCACTAACACTTCTACCACGTTTTGAAGTCCTGTCGGCACGTTTTCCTTTTTCTTAGTCGCAACCAATACAAATATCATGATGACAGCCATGATGAACCATGTTACCGTCACGGTTTGAGATAACTGAAAGTCACCTATCTGAATTATCTCAGGACCAAACCCTTGTGTACCTGGCATAGACTATTCCTCCTTTCTTACAAAAATTTTTTTGTAAAACTCTTTATCATTCAATAAATTCATCGCATAGACGACGAATTTTATCGACAAAAGTCCAAACACAGCTCCAAGAACATGCAGCTGTGGCGACCGGATTGCGATGAAGAGCACAACCGCGGTCAGTAAAAACCGAACCATATACTTGATCGTGGCATACCTGTTTGCTTTCCCAGGATGCATCTTAACCGATTTTTCAAGTGTGATCGCAAGTTCATAAAAGTTAAGCATGCCGATTAGCGAACCGAAGACAATCCCCAAAACATAAGGCATGGGTCTAGAAAATAAAATTGTCACAACACCTATCGCAAGCGCGTTCACAATCACGACAAGTCTGCTTGTAGTGAGAATAGTCTGTCTAACCTCGTTCATATTACTTCCTCTTATCTTTTTTACTTGCAGCCATGGTGAATTTAAATAAACTGACAAACGCAGAGAGCGTTCCGAGAATGATGAGCGCGAGTAAGAAAAGCGGCGATGTTCCAAACAGGCCGTCAAGCCATTTGCCGACAAAAAGTCCGCCGGCGATGGGAACAATCATGATGAATCCGACTTGCGACAGTAGCGCGAGGTTCTCATACATCCTAAAGTCTTTCTTACCCACGTTTAGCCTCCTCCACTCGTATATTCTTGCTTAGCACATATTAATTAACGTATCAGCGACCAAGATCGTGCAGCCTGTAGCCGACTGTACCTCTTCCACAGTAAATTCAGGGTTGATCTCTTTAAGAAGCAGACCAGCTTCGGTCACTTCCAAAACTCCCATTTCAGTAACGATCATGTCAACTGCTCCAGCAGCAGTCAGCGGTAGCGTACATTCTTTGAAGATCTTGATGTTTCCTTTTGCAGTGTGCTCCATGGCGACGATTACTTTTTTCGCACCCGTCACAAGATCCATGGCACCGCCCATTCCAGGTACTTTTTTACCAGGTATCATCCAGTTGGCAAGGTTACCTTTTTCGTCAACCTGAAGCGCGCCGAGAACCGTACAGTCCAAATGACCGCCCCTGATAATCGCAAAAGACATCGCGCTGTCAAAGTACATGCCGCCTGGCAGTATCGTCACCGGCTGAGATCCCGCGTTCACAAGGTTTCTAATTTCTTGCCCCTTAACAGGCGCAGGTCCCATTCCAATGAATCCGTTTTCCGATTGAAAGATGACATCGATGTTAGGATCCACATAATTTGCAACTTCCGTAGGAAGTCCTATGCCGAGGTTTACAAGATCTCCATCCTTAAACTCTTTGGCAACCCGTCTTGCTATCACTTCTCTTATCTGAAATTTATCCATGTCAGGCCTCCTTCACAATCGCATCGATGAAGATATGCGGCGTGCGGATCACATCCGGATCAAGTTCACCGACTTCAACAAGTTCATGGGCTTCGATCACTACGTAATCGGCGGCCATGGCCATCAGCGGATTGAAATTCTGAGCCGCCTTATCATAGACAGCATTCCCCTTCATGTCGACCTTTTCAGCGTGGATCAGAGCGACGTCCGCCTTTAACGGCTTTTCAACGATAAAGCGGTTTCCGTCGATTTCAATAATCTGTTTTCCTTCTTCGACAATCGTACCTAGACCTGTCGGTGTGATCACACCGCCCAGACCGGCTCCTGCGGCGCGTACCTGTTCTGCGAGTGTCCCCTGAGGTGTTAAAACTACCTCCATCCGGCCGTCGTTCATACGCATTCCTGATTCAGGATTGGTTCCGATATGCGATGTGTACACTTTTTTCACAAGACCTGCGACAACCAATTTGCCGATACCCTGGTCAGGAAAACTCGTGTCGTTGCAAATGATCGTCAGATCAGTTACACCTTTTGCAATGACTGCATCAATGAGCGTTTCTGGCGTTCCTACCCCAAGGAATCCACCGATCATGAGCGTCATACCGTTTTCAATTTTACTAACGGCTTCTTGCGCGTTTTTCAATTTATGCATTCTGCACCTCCACAATACCCTGGCAGATACCTCTGCCCACATAATAGAATATCACAAAACGAGACCAAAAAGCACTAAATTCAAGCACTTCAACAGACTGTATGGCGGTGTGCAAATACGCATTATTTTCCGTTAAATGAATAACAAAGTGCCGTGGTATCTTCTCACTGAATATTATTCACCATGGACAATCTATAATCAAGTATTATTAACGCTTGTAAAAACTACAGAATTTTCTGAAATTTAACCATTCTACAGAATGTGACAGATTTATTCATTTGACAACGGTTTCACAGACATAGTTATTACGAAATATTAATATATACAATTCGTCAAACTTATTGTTTTGTCAAACATGTTGCCCTGTGAGGCTTGCGGGCACTAAAAAACCGCCGGGTCATCTCATGTCCCTGGCGGTTTTTTTAAGAAACAAGCAAGTCGGTTTCACTAAATCGAAAAATAGTTACCGATCGCCTCGATTATTTTTTTGCTCGCCGAGCCGTCTCCGTACGGATTCTGGGCGGTGGCGATTTTTTGATAGGCTTCTTCGTCAATCAAGAGCTCATGGGCCAACTTGTAGATCATATCCTCTTCGACACCAGCCATCAGCAGTGTTCCGGCTTCAACCCCTTCAGGTCTTTCCGTCTCAGTCCTAAGCACTAGCACTGGAATCCCTAGCGCAGGAGCTTCTTCCTGAATCCCGCCCGAATCGGTAAGCATAAGATGGGCTTTTGCAGATAAATTCACAAACGGTTTGTAGACCATCGGTTCGATCAGATGAATTCTCTTATGGTTATTGAGGATGCTGTTAGCAATCGCCCTTACTTTTGGGTTCAGATGGATAGGATAAACAACCGTAATCTCGGGATGATCGTCGGCAAGCCTTTTGATGGCCCTGAAGATATTCTCCATAGGAGTCCCTAGGTTCTCACGTCTGTGCGCTGTAACCAGAACAAGTTTCTGATCGCTTGCCAGTATGTCGTTCACAAGCTCATCCTCAAAAACGTATTCCTTTTCAATCATCATCATCAAAGCGTCGATCGCTGTATTGCCGGTGATGCTTATCAGCTCGTCCGATACGTTTTCAGCCAAAAGGTTCTTGCGGTTTAGAGCAGTCGGTGCAAAATGAATGTCAGCAAGTCTTGACGTAAGCACACGGTTCATCTCCTCAGGGTAAGGAGACCACTTGTCTCCGCTACGCAAGCCGGCTTCCACGTGCCCTACTCTGATTCCCTTGTTGAATGCGGCCATCGCAGCTGCGAACGTGGTGGATGTGTCCCCGTGCACAAGCATCAGATCAGGTTTCGCCTCTTCTAGGACCTCCTCGATGCCGATAAGGATGTTGCTTATGATTTCAGACAGCTTCTGGTTCTGTTTCATGATATTCAAATCAAAATCCGGTGTGATGTCAAAGATCTCAAGTACCTGGTCGAGCATTTCACGGTGTTGTGCCGTAACGCATACAATCGAGTCCACCCATGGTGTTTTCTCAAGCTCTTTCACCAGCGGCGCCATTTTGATCGCCTCCGGTCTTGTTCCGAATACCGACATGACCTTAATGTGTTTCATGTGTGTTCCTCCCTATGTATCAGTCCTATCAACATGTTTCCCTGCTACGATAAAAAAGGCTGTCATCGACAGCCTTATCTGATTTATTCCTCGTCAACCTTCACTCTCGCCTTCAAGCTCAACCTGATCGGAATCAGAATCAAAATGGCGGCGATCGCTATGGTGATACCCATTTCGACATACAGCTTTTTCAACAAGAAAACGCCGCCTAGTCCAAGTAGGGTATTGATCAGGTACAGCATGAGCACCGTTTTCTTCTGTCCGAATCCCATCGACAGAATCCTATGGTGCAAGTGCCCCTTGTCGGCTTCAAAGGGATGTTTCCCTGTGGCGGTTCTTCTGACAATCGAAAAGAAGGTATCGAAAATAGGAAGCCCCAGGGCCAAAACGGGTGCGAAGAAAGTGATCGCCGTGGCGCTTTTAATGGTACCTTCTATCGATATCGCAGAAAGGATAAAGCCTAAAAACAGAGCGCCTGTGTCCCCCATGAATATCCTTGCAGGATTGAAGTTGTATGGTAAAAATCCAAGACATGCTCCTGCGATGATAAGCGTGATGATTGCAATTTCGATACGTCCGTTGATAAACGCGACATAAGCAAGCGTCAGCGCGGATATCGTAGAGACCCCACCCGACAAGCCGTCCAGTCCATCGATCAGATTAAGCGTATTGGTGATTCCAACGATCCAAAGAATGGTAATTGCAGTACTTAAGAACTCATCCACATAAATCGTTTGCGACAAGTTGAAAAAGCTTGAGACTCCCGTGATGCGGATATCCGAAAACACCAGGATGAAGGCGGCGAGTATCTGCACCATAAGCTTATATTTTGCTTTGATCGGCGCGATGTCATCGACAAAGCCCAAAAATACGATCACAAGCGACCCTATCATGATACCTAAGAGTTTCGTCGTAGGTAAATCGATAAAGATCAGCAGTGAGAACATCACGGATATGAAGATCGCAAGTCCGCCCAACCTTGGAATAGGTTTTGTGTGAACCCTTCGATCATCACTCGGTACGTCAATGGCACCGACATGATGCGCCACCTTGATGATCAGCGGCGTAGCAAGTAAGCTCATAAAGAAAGCCGTGAGCATCGGCAAAAACAATTTGATTACCACGAAGTAACCTCCATCTATCTGTTGTTGAATCCTCTGTCGTTTGATAAGATTTCTCTCCACGCTATTTTATAACCAAACAAGTCAAAAGGCAACAGAATTCATTTTAAGTAACGCTATCTTAATATCATAATCAGTAGGCGCAGGACTCAGACAAGGAGTCGTCGTGACTTATCCAGTCTTCTACCATGAATTCCCTAAAATCAGTACTTGTATCTCTGACGACGATCTGTTCGATACCCGCATTGATGATCAGCCGTTTGCACATCGCGCAGGAGCTTGCTCTGGGCACATACTCTCCATCCGCCTCTTTTCCAACCAGATAGAGCGTTGCTCCGATCATCTCGCTTCGCGCCGCAGAAATGATCGCATTGGCTTCTGCGTGAACGCTTCTGCACATCTCGTATCTTTCACCGCGCGGAATTTCAAGCTCCTGCCTTCTGCAAGAGCCAAGATCCATACAGTTCTTACGCCCTCTCGGCGCGCCTGTGTATCCAGTGGACACGATTTCGTCGTTCTTCACGATAATCGCCCCGAAATTTCTACGGATACAGGTACCTCGCTTGATGACGGTTTCTGCAATATCCAAATAGTAGTTGTTCTTATCGATTCTCATCTCGTCCTCCTTTTCGGCTAAAGCAAAAAAGCGCATAAGCGCTTTTTTTATTTTGTACCGAACAGTCTGTCGCCGGCATCTCCAAGACCTGGGATGATGTAGGCGTGATCGTTCAGCTTCTCGTCAATTTTCGCCACGTAGATATCCACATCCGGGTGTGCGTCCTGAACCGCTTTTATGCCTTCAGGGCAGCCCAAAAGACAGACAAACTTGATGCTTTTGGCACCACGCTGCTTGATAAATCTGATCGCCGCAATCGCAGAACCACCAGTAGCAAGCATCGGATCTACAACATAAAGGTCCCTATCTTCAATATCAGCAGGCATTTTGCAGTAGTACTCCACAGGCTCAAGCGTTTCAGGATCCCTATAAAGACCCACATGACCCACCTTTGCAGCAGGCAAAAGGTTTAAGAATCCGTCTACCATACCAAGACCGGCTCTTAAAATAGGCACGATGCCTTGTTTTCTTCCAGCGATCGTCTTTCCTGTCATCTTCATGATCGGAGTTTCAATCTCCGTATCTTCTAGCGGAAGTTCACGTGTCACTTCATACGCCATCAGCATCGAAACTTCTCTGACAAGCTCTCTAAATTCCTTAGAACCCGTGTTCTTGTCTCTGATAATAGATAATTTATGCTGGATCAGCGGATGATCCATCTCAAATACTTTACTCATTTGGCACCTATCCTTTTTAGTTTAAGCTTCGATTTCCATTATTTTATCGATACGTGTCTGATGGCGACCGCCTTCAAACTGTGCATCTAAATAAGCATCAACAATTCTCAGGGCAAGACCGACGCCTACCACCCTACCGCCTAAGGCGATCATGTTGGCATCGTTATGCATACGAGTCATTTCCGCGCTGAACACATCAGAAAGAACCGCACATCTGATTCCTTTTACCTTGTTGGCAGCCATCATGATTCCCTGGCCGGTTCCGCAGATCAGGATCCCACGCTCGCACTCGCCGCTTACGACAGCATCAGCTGCTTTTTTCGAGTAATCCGGATAATCGACGGATTCAGTCGAATACGTTCCAAAATCCACTACTTCAAACCCTCTACCAGCCAAGTGCTTTGCAATTTCTTCTTTTAAAGCAAACCCACCATGGTCACATCCTAGTGCAATTTTCATAGTAACCTCCTCTATACGCATCGCTTTACATCCTTACTATTATATCAGCTAAAACCTCAAAATTGAAGTTATTTCAAAAATGTAGTCTGTCAGTTCCGCCCTGACCCAGAAGTTCTCACAGCAGCACTCGATGGCCGGCAGACTTTAGCAGCCTGTTCATCACCGCAAGTCCAACGCCGTCGGTGCTCACAGCCTTGATCAAAACGACATCGACCCCTGAGTTGTCCGCAGCGATCAGCCATGCAAAAAGATTCTTACCCAGAATTTCAGCATCTGACTCTAAAATCAACCTCACTTTTTTTCCTTCAGACTCAAACTCAGATGCGAGCTGTCTGCATCTTGACTCATCGAGTCCTTCATCAAGCACATAAACCTGGGCATCGGGAGCATAGTGCCTGTATTTCATGCCAGGCGCCTTAGGCACCATATGGTCCATCTTGTCAAGCAGCGTAGGATCAAGGCTAATCGTACCGATCACACCCTCGATCTGGTTCACAGTGACAGAACCCGGCCTCAAGAGCACCGCCTGGCCTGAACTGACATCCAGCACCGTAGACTCCAGACCATGTTTCGCATCGCCTTCTGTGACGATCGCATCCACTCTTCCTGAAAGCTGGCTGATCACATGCTCGGGCCTTGTAGGGCTAGGTCTGCCCGACACATTTGCAGATGGTGCCGCGACAGGAACGCCCGCAAGCTCAATCAGCTTAAGCGCCACCTTGTCAGAAGGCATTCTGACAGCGACCGTACCCAGTCCGCCCGAAACAATATCAGACACCTTCCCGCTCTTTTTAAAGACCAATGTCAGGGGGCCGGGCCAAAACGCTTCCATCAACTCCACAGCAATCTTAGGGACACTTTCCACAAGGCTTTCTAAAATACTCTGATCGTGGATATGGACGATCAGCGGATTATCCGATGGCCGTCCCTTGGCCGCATAGATCTTCATTGCGGCCTCCTCGCTAAGGGCATTCGCACCTAAACCGTAAACCGTTTCTGTAGGAAAAACGACCGTACCGCCGTTCTTTAAAATCTCAGCAGGCTTTAATAGCTGCTCGTCACCCTTTTCTTTTTTATACTCAATAATCAATGTCATAGTATACACCTCGGATTCTTTGCTCTATATTATAGTACATATGCGCCCTTGTTGAAAGTACTGTTTTTCGGACGCATAAAAAGGCCGCGCAAGCTGCGCGACCTTTAGGGCTTATTATCATTTAGTACTTTCAACAGCAAGTGACACAGCGGTTTTTTGAACCTTCGGCGCCATCATAGCGCTTTCTCTTTCGAAAGACCATTTCAGCAGCGACGGCGTCATTAGCGTAGTCGCCACCACCATCAGGATCACCCCTGCGATTTCCTTATCGGTGATGATGTTCATCGTCACACCTAGATTTGCTAGGATAATAGCGACTTCTGCCCTCGGAATCATCCCAAGGCCGATCTGCATGCCCTCAAACTTATTAAAGCCTGTAAGCTTCGCGCCTACACCACATCCGATCACTTTTCCCAAACTGCCTAGAATAATAAGGATCAGACCGATGCCTATCGCCTGAAACGCCGAGAAAAGATTGACCCCCATACCTATCGCCACAAAGAAAACCGGAGTAAAGAAGGTAGTCGAAATAAGGTTGATGTCGTGGCTGACCTTGTGCCTCACTTTTGTCATGCTAAAAGCCACACCTGCGAAGTAAGCGCCTGTAATTGCTGCAACACCTAACTCCTCTGACGCGAATGCCAGTAAAAAGCATAAGACGATCGCATAAGTGACTACATGGTCGCTGATATTGAGCTTTTCACAGAATCTATCAAGCAGTCTAGAAATCCCTATACCGACTATGTATGTTAAAGCAAAAAACATGCCCAGCTTGCCGATTACCAGTACGATATGCGCCCCTTCTGTGGGGTGCAGCACGCCTAGTAAAAGCGCTAGAAGGACAATTCCAATGATATCGTCAATGATCGCCGCACCTAAGATAGTAATCCCCTGTCTGGATCTTAAGCGCCCGATCTCCCTAAGTGTCTGCACCGAGATGCTCACAGAGGTCGCAGTGGATACGATGCCCATAAACAACGACGTTTCGACACTGCGGGTAAGCAGGTAGGTCCCGATACTCACCAGAGTAAAAGGAACGACAACACCCCCAAGAGCAATCATCGAAGACGATTTGCTGGACGATTTCAGTTCATCGACATCTGTTTCAAGTCCTGCCGTGAACATCAGGAATACGACGCCCAGCTCTGCGATATCGCCTATAAATTCGGTTTTCACCATAAGCCCCATGCCCAGTATCATACCTACGATAATTTGTCCTAAAACCGCCGGTTGTTTAAATCTAGTACTGATCAATCCACCGATATTTGCCGCAATTAGGATAATTGCCAATTGAACCAGGTAGAAGTACTTTTCCATATAAGACCCCTCGCAATCTGTCTTTTCGAATACACATACCTATTCGAAACCCCCACTACATTATCAAAGTATACTCCTTTAAGGGGGGATGCGCAAGGATGAAAACGCGATTTTCGGAATTGTCAGACGCAGCCTCTAAAAAAAAAACGCCGATTTCTCGGCGCTGTTTTTCTATGGATTATTCTGTTTCTGCAAGCATTTCTGCCTGTCTCATCGTAATCAGCGCATCGATAATCTCATCGATCTCACCTTCCATGAACTGAGCCAGTTTATATAGCGTGATAGGAATCCTATGGTCTGTCACACGGCCTTGAGGAAAGTTGTACGTTCTGATCTTTCCACTTCGATCACCTGTTCCAAGCTGTGATTTTCTATCCTCAGCAATTTCAGACTGCTGCTCGGCAAGCTCCATCTCATAGAGTCTCGCAGTCAAGACCTTCATGGCCTTGTCCTTGTTCTTAAGCTGTGATTTACCATCCTGGCATGAAACAACGATACCTGTAGGAAGATGGGTGATACGAACCGCCGAATCGGTGGTGTTTACAGACTGACCGCCGTTACCCGACGACCTGAACACGTCGATTCTAAGGTCCTGCTTTCTGACTTCCACTTCGACATCGTCAATTTCAGGAAGCACAGCCACAGTAGCCGTCGACGTATGGATCCTACCTTGTGATTCTGTAGCGGGAACACGCTGTACCCTATGGATACCGCTTTCGAACTTCAGGCGTGAATAAGCGCCCTTGCCCTCGATCATGAAGATCGCTTCCTTAACGCCGCCGACACCTGTCTCGCTTGTGGACATCATATCCACTTTCCAGCGGTTCTTCTCGGCATAACGCATGTACAGACGTTGAAGCTCACCTGCGAACAGACCGGCCTCATCTCCGCCTGCGCCCGCACGGATCTCGACGATAACGTTCTTATCGTCATTCGGATCTTTCGGTAGCAAAAGCAGTCTCAGCTCTTCACGAAGCTCGAGCTCGCGTTCCTCATTGTCCTTAAGCTCCATCTTGGCAAGCTCACGCATTTCCTCGTCTTTTTCGGTTTCAAGGATTTCTTTTGCTTCTTCAATCCCTGACATCACTTGCTTGAACTCTCTGTACACATTGATAATCGGCGCGATATCGGCATGCTCTTTCATGAACTTCTGCCACTCGTTCTGATTATTGATGATCTCAGGATCTGAGATCTTGTATTCAAGATCGATAAATTTCTCTTCAAGCATCACTAACTTGTCTAACATATCCTACCTACTCTTTCCATTTGCCGCACACCACACGGTCGTGCCCGGCTAAATCCTTAATTATACGAACCTCACAAAAACCACGGGCTTCAAGTAATTCCGAAACATCCTTGCCCTGATCATAGCCGATTTCAAAATAGAGTCCGCCGCCGCACTTAAGATAACCTGGCGACTCCTCTGTGATCTGTCTATAAAAATCGAGTCCGTCTAAGCCGCCGTCAAGCGCCAGATGCGGTTCGAAGTCCTTTACATCATTCATCAGTCCCTCAATATCAGAGCGCCTGATATAGGGAGGGTTACTCACTACAAAATCGTATTTCGCATCCTTATCCAGCGCGCTGAACACGTCGGAATAGAGTACCGTCAAACGATTTTTCACTTCATTACTATAAGCGTTTTGACTGGTGATTTCAATAGCTATTTCAGAAATATCAAGCGCTGTCATCCTGCTCTCTTTGCTATAGCTTAAAAGGGAGATACAGATCGCACCGCTTCCGCTTCCGATTTCGACTCCGCTGAACGTTTTACCTTCGTAGTCCTCAAGGATCGTTTCAACAAGTACCTCTGTGTCGGGCCTAGGAATCAGCACACCGCTTGTCACAGCAAACTTCAGCCCCATAAAATGCTTCTCGCCGATGATGTAGGCGATAGGTTCACCCATAAGGCGCCTCTTGATCATCGTTTCGATTTTAAGGCATGAGTCTTCATCAAGTTCCCTGTCCCTGCCTGTCACCAGCTGGTATCTCTCGAGCTTGCAAACAGACATCACAATCAGCTCTACATCCAGCTGCGCGCTATCAGAAACCCCTGTCAAAAGCTCGCTGCCGCTTTTTATCAGTTCACCTAAAACTTGCACGCCTTGACACCCTCTTCGACCAATACCGCCTCCATAGAGGCGATGGCTACTTCAAGCTGCTTCAGGTCAGGCTCGCGTGTAGTGATACGCTGCATCCAAAGACCTGGCTGACTGATGAATTTGACAAGAAAATTGTCGTACTTTCCAGATATCTTGATCAGCTCAAAAGCAAGTCCTGCGATAGCCGGTAGGAGTAGGATCTTAAGCACGATCCTCATGCCTATCGACGACCATGTCACAAACGAAAACACACCGATACTGATTGCGAGTACAAATAAAAGGAAGCTCGTACCGCATCTCGGATGGATGCGCGAAAATTTCTGCGCGTTCTCAGGAGTCAGCTCCTCACCCGATTCAAAACAGTGAATCGTCTTATGCTCCGCTCCATGATACTCGAACACCCTTTGTATGTCTTTCATTCTTGAAATCAACAGAATATATCCTACAAACAAGGTGATTTTGATCAGTCCCTCGACAAGGGCGAGCGCCATCACATTTGCTATCTTCACCTTCAAGAATCCTGCAATCACAGAAGGAATGACAGCGAACATGATAATCGCCATGCCAAAGGCCATGATCATGGAAAATCCGATAAGCACATTGTCCGCCTGATCCTTAAACGTTTTCTTCACCCATAGGTCGAACTTCGATTCCTCATAGCCGTCATCCGCTTCAGCGAAAAATTCCGCCGAGTAAGTAAGGGCCTGAACACCGATGATCATTGAATTGATCAGGGCGACCATGCCCCTTATGATAGGAAGCTTAAAGAGGGCATGGTTGAAAAACTGGCTCGTCTGATCCAGCTTCGTTTCAATTTCGCCGTTTGTTTTTCTGACACTCATGGCAATGGTTTTCTTACCGCGCATCATCACGCCTTCTATCAAGGCCTGACCGCCTATATCACAATATTTTTCTTTCATCATCTTTTCCTTTCGGGAAACAGGTACTTTCTAAATTGATCTATCTCTCAATTCAAAGTAGCAGCTCGGGCATAATGACTCGTAGCTGACATCACCAACGTGGTCTATGGCCACTTGCGCTCCTTCGAAAACAAATTCTCCATTAATAGTCCTACCGTTAAGTAGGGCTTTCTTGCCACACCTGCAGATCGTCTTCAATTCTTCCAAGGTATGTGCGAGCAGCAGCAATCTTTTACTGCCTTCAAATCCGTTCGTCTTAAAATCCGTTCTAAGTCCATAGCAGATGACAGGCACGTTCATCGTCACCGCGATTTCGAATAGCTGGTCAATATGTTCCTTGCAGAAGAACTGCACTTCGTCCACCAGGATGCAGTCAGCCTTATGCTGTCTCTGATACTTGCCGACAATGCTGATCAAATCATCTTCTTCAGTGACTAGAAAGTCAACTTCTCTTGCAACTCCAAGTCTTGATACAACCGTGTTTCCACCTTTTTTATCCGTAAAGGGCTTCATCAGCACAACGTGCATTCCGCGCTCTTCGTAGTTGTGGGCCACTTGCAAGAGGGCAGTGGATTTACCGGAATTCATTGCACCGTAACGAAAATAAAGTTTTGACATTGATTCAGCCTCCGAGATTATTTTGATACCATTGTAACATACATTTGTGAACAAAAAATAAATGGACTAGAGTTCTTAACCCTAATCCATTTCTTGCTTCAAATTCTAAAGATTGTATTTCGATTTGAATTTTTCTGCTCTACCGCCACGTTCCACTTGCTTAACTGTACCAGTGAAGAAAGGATGACACTCAGAACAAATTTCGATTCTGATCTCTTTTTTAGTAGATTTTGTTTCGAAGTTGTTACCACATGCGCAGTGCACTTCGATTGTGTTGTAATTAGGATGGATGTCCTTTTTCATTTGGCTCACCTCTTTTCTTCAAATAATATACTTCTGTTATTAAGTCACGTTCTAAATACGAACATGATTCATCCAGTATGAAAACCATTAAATTATAGCATGTATTCCATGTGATTGCAACCGATAATTTATCGTTTATTTTCGATAAAGGATCTGCCCCTCATTTTTTCTACAAATTCGTCGTTGGTCTTTGTCGCCATCATCTCTTTGATCATATACTCGGTGACATCCTGCACAGAAGCGTTGGCAAGGGCGCGTCTGACGTTCCAGATGATTTCCATTTCCTTTTGGTCGAGCAGCAGTTCTTCTCTTCTTGTACCCGACTTATTGATGTCAATGGCAGGGAATACGCGTTTTTCAGAAAGTTTACGGGACAATATAAGCTCCATGTTGCCCGTCCCTTTGAATTCCTCAAAGATGACATCGTCCATTCTGCTCCCCGTTTCCACAAGGGCTGTCGCCAAAATCGTAAGGCTTCCGCCTTCTTCGATGTTTCTAGCAGCACCCAAGAACCTTTTGGGCTTATGGAGCGCCGCAGGGTCTAGTCCACCTGATAGGGTAC
Organism: Fusibacter sp. A1; assembly: GCF_004125825.1. Classification (NCBI taxonomy): domain Bacteria; kingdom Bacillati; phylum Bacillota; class Clostridia; order Eubacteriales; family Fusibacteraceae; genus Fusibacter; species Fusibacter sp. A1. The sequence goes on from NZ_QQWI01000004.1 coordinate 363,487, forward strand.
GCCCGCTTGAAGGAATCGTCAGGTTGTAGGCTCTTGCAAGCCTTGTGATCGAATCAAGGAGTATCACTACGTCTTTTCCCATCTCCACAAGTCCCTTTGCCCGTTCAAGGACCATTTCGGCTACCTTGATATGATGGGAAGGGAGTTCATCAAATGTAGAATAGATCACATCCGCGTCAATCGACCGCTTCATTTCAGTAACTTCCTCAGGACGCTCGTCAATCAATAACACGATGACTTCCGCTTCAGGATATCTGGTTGTGATGCTTTTTGCAATCTTTTGAAGCAAGATCGTTTTACCAGCTTTTGGGGGAGCGACGATCATTCCACGCTGGCCCTTTCCGATTGGGGCGATCAGGTCGATGATACGCATGGCAAGATCCGTAGAGGAGCTTTCCAGTTTTAGACGCTCATCGGGATAGAGCGGAGTCAGGTCGTCAAAGTTCTTTCTCCAGCTCGCCTTGCTTGGCGAAATGCTGTTCACAGTCTGTACTTTCAATAGCGCCCTAAACTTCTCGCCGGCCTTAGAAGGCCTGACCGTACCAAAAACCTTGTCTCCGGTTCTCAGGTTGAATTTTCTAATCTGCGATGGCGACACGTACACGTCCTCATCACTTGATAAGAAGTTCTTAAACCTCAAAAAACCGAATCCCTGGTCCATGATTTCAAGAACACCCTCGACTTCCTGGTTGCTTCTCGAATTAAAGTCCGATTTTTGTGTTCTCTTGGGAGTGGGCACCGGGTCCGCAGCAGGATCGATCGCAGGCTGCTCAAAGTCGTCCTCGTCGGCAGAAAGCGCCTCAAGGTCGTCCGCTTCTTCAACCGGCACAGCCGCTTCACTCGCGGGACTTTGCACTTCTTCAAGCGTCTTCTTCTGGTCGATCTCGAACAAGAGGTCGATAAGCTCCGATTTTTTGTACTTCATGACAGACTTAATGCCAGCCGACTTAGCGATTTCTCTAAGGTCAGATAACTTAAGCGTTTCAAGTGCTTCTCTTTTCATTAAACAACCTCCTGGTTGTGCTTTTATCCTTACATTCGATCTTATATTTATCGGGATTTATATCTAGGCGGGTTCTGGCTACCTACACCACTTGATTTGTGCAACAATCATATCATACTAAGCCAAGTTGAGCAAATAGACTGCTTTATTAAATTCACATTACTACTTTATTACTGTGATTGAATGTTCACAATTGTGATATAAAATAGGTAGTGAAAATAATCCTACTTCAGCCTTAGGGGGCGTTTAAATGTTCAAAAAAGTTATTTCAATCATCATTGCAATTTTACTGCTGCAAAGCGCTGTTTTTGCCAGCTCCAATACTTCGACCAAAAACCTAACGATCGTCTTCGACGGTTCGGTGGTCACTTTCGACCTTCCTGCAAAACTCATCGACGGCGAGCCGATGATCCCCATGCGCGAGTTTTTCGAAGTCCTCGGCGCAAGGGTGGACTGGTACGGTGAAACAAGGCATATCGCAGCCTATAGAAGCAACATGTACGTCAAACTGCAAATAGGAAACAGCACCGCCTACCGAAACGGAAAATCCTATGCCCTTACGCACGCTCCAGTCATTCTCAACAGCCGCACCTACCTGCCGGCAAAGTTCATCGCGATGTCATTCGACATCACCTACGAGTTCGACTCAGCGCAGAACAAGATCATCCTTAACACCCGAGAAAGGGCACGCTTCAGCTATAAGAACGATATCTTCTTTACAGCGGTCGACATCGACGACTACAATATGACCATCTCCATCCCCTATGGGTGGAAACTGCTTGAAGACAACACCTACGGCATCTTGGACGACTACGACGATTACAAGATCGCGATCAAACGTTATGCCAATATCGAGAAATTTACAGAAGAACAGTACAAGAACAGATACAAACAGGCGCTCATCGATACCTATGGTACCAAGGTCGTCTTCAGCTACGATTCGACCTTTGCAGCGGACGACAACACCTTCAGCGCTTTCGGGTATTTTCTCAACGACAACAAGCTCCAAAGGTTCTATGACGTATATATCCTCGAAATAGACGGTGAATTCTACATCTTCGAAGGCAGCTACGGTGTGACAACCGACGAAACCTATATCCGGGATATCTATCATACCATCCTGGACCAGATGCAGCTCAACGCGAAAACAGTCGAAAGCATCAACGAGCACTATATCGAGTATCCGCCTTTTATGATCTATGGCATCCACCTAGACAACGAGTTCACCTCAAACCAGGAGGTGACCAGCAAATTCCAAATCAAAGGCTCGATCAAAGAGCATCAGTCGATCCTAAAGCTCTATGCCGTCATCACAAAAGGCGACCAGCGTACGTCGTTCAATATTCCAGTCAACAAAACCGGTGAGTTCGACAGCTTCCTGTATACGCCCTTTGGCATAGGCAAACACAATATCCAGTTGTTCGCCAAGACCACGGACCAGACGAAGGATTCGCTGCTGCTTCAGTTCAGCGCGATCAACCTCTCGTCCAAAGTGACCAGATACCTGATTCCTTCGCTCTACGCACAGAGCAATACCGTTGAAGCGACCTCTCTGACAAGCTTCCTCACAAACCAGACGACCAGCAGCTATCTGAGAGCCCAGGCGATCTACAACTACATCCTCACCGATGTGAAGCTTGAAGCTGAAACACTGGAGAGTCTCGAGAACATCCGAACCTCCAATGATGTGATTATCAAACACCTGGCGACGCCGCTTGAGGCAAACATCCTGCTTGCGACACTCTTAAGGGCTTCTGACATACCGGCGAAAGTCTATATGGGCCAGATCGGCACAAAGACCTACTACTTCGTCGAAGCGCAGATCAACGGAATTTGGACGGTCCTGGATCCTGTGACTGAAAAGAAGGCCACTGAGAATCCAAAACTAACAGAGCAGGTAAGCGGTGCCCCGGCATCGCCTTATACCTCCTTCGACCAGTATTTTTACATCAACACCACTCAGTACAAAAACCTGATGGACGGCTTGCAAGTGCTGCCCTATTGAAAACTAAAAAAGAGTAGCGGCACCGATGACGGAGCCTCTACTCTTTTGCTTTTTCATTCAATCACAAGTCATTATCTTTTCTTGATTCCCAAGATCGCTCTAGCCTCATCCGGAGTGGCGACAGCTCTTCCCGCGTCTCTTGCGATCCTTGCGACACGTTCGACAAGCTGCGCGTTAGACGTCGCAAGCTCACCCTTGTTGTAATAGATGTTATCTTCAAATCCGACTCTGACATGTCCGCCCATGGCAATCGCCATCAGTGCAAGCGGAGTCTCGTATCTTCCTATTCCAGCGACCGTCCACGTCGATCCCACAGGAATCGTCCTGATCATGTGCATGAGGTCTTCAGGCTCTCCCGGACAAGCGCCAGGTACACCCAGTACAAAATCAAAGTGCAGTGGTGACTCCAAAACGCCTTTTTTCACGAGCTTGAGGGCGTTTGTGATCATTCCTCTTTCAAACACTTCAATCTCAGGCTTAACACCCATCTCTTTCATCTTAAGTGCGAACAGTTCGATATTCTCTTCGGTGTTCATAAAGACTTCAGGTCCGAAGTTGCAAGTTCCAGCACTCAAGGTCGCCATCTCAGGAGCAAGCTCAACTGGTTGCAATCTCTGCTCTGGAGTATGCCAAGTCGCACCACCTGTCGAAGGCTGGACGATGATGTCGCATTTCGCTTCGATTTTCTCTTTGATTTCCTTGTACACGGCAAAATCCTGCGTAGGATTTCCTTCGTGGTCTCTTGCATGCACATGTACGATTGACGCCCCCGCCAAATAGCACTCGTATGCCGCCTGTGCGATCTCGTCTGGCGATACAGGTAGACTAGGTTGTATTTCCTTTGTCACCTCGGCACCAGTGAGAGCCGCAGTAATAATCAATTTACTCATTTTAATTCCCCCAAGAAATTTATTTACAGTGGAACCAACACTGCAAGCTTATTATAACATAGAAACTCGAATCGTCTTAACGCTTTTGCTTGCTCTTCACGCGTTTAAGCCTAAAAAAGTCCTCGCGCTCCTTCTCTTCCAGTTCGTTTGTGATGCTCTTGACATATTCCCTGAATTTAGGAATTTGAATCTTTTCAAGCGAATTCGCCCTTTTCTGTGTTTTCTTGATTTCCATCGCCAGCTTAAAGATCGCATTCTCCGCTTGCGCCAGCTCATAGCTAAGGTATTTCACCTTGTTAAAGGAGCTTACTGCGATATCAAGCGAAGGATTCGATCTGAAAAACCCGTATGACGCCTCCACCTTCTGTTCCTTGTAGATAATCTGGGGCAGTTCCACCCCCATCACGCTCTTGAGCCTGACTTCAAAATCGCGCTCTTTCGGGATCGCTCGGGCGATGTCTATGACGGCATCCGTCCCCATGGTGATGTTCACATACTCAAGGGCCCTGTAAGCTTGTGAATAAAGCGTCGCTATTTCGGCCTCGATGTTTTTCGCATGCCCCATAAGCTCCATCATTTCCCTGATGAGCACATTCCTTTTCTTATCGAGCAGTTCGAATCCACGCTGCGAAAAGCTAAGCATGTTTTTAGATTTTATTAGATTTGCCTTTGTCGCTACTGGTTTCATGGGTTTATCCTTATCGTCATCCTACATAATGCCTATTGATCAGTTCCTCGCTAAGTCTGGTGAGTTCGGATTTAGGAAGCATGCTCATCAGTCGCCATGACAACTTAAGACTTTCTGTGATACTTCTGTTCTCATCGTATTTCTGCACAACAAAGTCAGATTCAAACGCCCTGCCGAACTCCATATATTTTCGGTCCATCTCAGACAGGTCGTTCTCCCCGATAATCTGCGCAAGACCCCTGATGTCCTGCACACGTGAATACAGCGAAAACAACTGGTTGGCCACATCGGGATGGTCGGCGCTCGTGTATCCTTCGCCGATGCCGTCCTTCATCAGTCTAGAAAGGCTCGGCAGCACGTTCACAGGAGGATAAACCCCGTCGTTGGCAAGTTCTCTTGACAAGACGATCTGGCCTTCAGTGATATACCCTGTCAAATCCGGTATCGGATGGGTGATGTCGTCGTTTGGCATGGTCAGTATGGGTAAAAAAGTGATCGAGCCAACTTTGTTTTTGATCATGCCGGCACGTTCATAAAGCGACGCCAGATCCGAATACAGATACCCCGGGTATCCTTTTCTCGAGGGCACCTCTTCTCTTGCAGAAGCTATCTCCCTTAGCGCTTCGCAGTAGCTTGTCAGATCCGTCATGATCACAAGCACATGGTAGCCTTCTTCAAAGGCCAAATACTCGGCGGCTGTCAGCGCGCACCTTGGCGTCGATATCCTCTCAACGATCGGGTCGTCGGCAAGGTTTTGAAACATCACCACGCTAGACAGCGTCCCCGACTCTTCGAACGTTTTTCTAAAGAAGGCGGCATCGTCATGTTTGACACCGATCGCGGCAAAGACGATGGCGAAAGGAACATCCTCCTTGTCGCTAATTTTTGCCTGCCTTGCGATTTGAGCCGCCAGCTCGTTATGCGGAAGCCCGTTACCAGAAAAAATCGGCAGCTTCTGCCCTCTGATCAGGGTCGCAAGTGTGTCGATCGATGAGATACCAGTCTGTACAAAGTTTCTCGGGTATCTTCTTGCGATTGGGTTCATCACCCTCCCGCTGATGTTGTAGGTGGCCTTTGCAAACACCTTTCCACCGCCGTCGATGGGTTCTCCGATGCCGCTGAAGGTTCTACCTAGTATGTACTTGGAGAGCCCTATCTCAAAGGGGCGCCCGGTAAAGCTGACCGTCGTATCTATCGTGGAAAGTCCCATCGTTCCTTCAAAGACCTGGGCGACCACTTTGTCTCCGTCAAGTTTGATCACCTTGCCCTTGCGCGGATTTCCTTTAGCATCAACAATATTCACAATCTCGCCGTAACTGGCATTTGAGATCCCCGACAGTACAATAAGGGGACCTTCTATGCTGTGTAGGTTCAAGTATTCTCTTTTCATCATGCACCTCTTAGAATTTTATGCCGATCGACTCACGCACATACTGAGCGATATGGTCTTTAAAGGGTTGCCCAGGATCAGGTATCGTCAGGATCATCGTGTCCTTCTCAACAAGCTTTAGCGCCATTACCTCTTCATAGCAGCTGTCGACAATCCCGTCTGTCAAGAGCACAAGCCCCACTTGCGGATTTTCGATAGCCTCTTTAAGGCGAACAAGCGTCTCCTCCCCAGAGGTCACCATAACAGCCTCAATGCCGGCAAGGCGCATACCCACCCTGGTGTCGGATGCGTTAGTGATAAGCAGCGTTTTCATAAGCCACCTATAACTGTCCGAGTATCAGAATCGAAATGATCAGACCGTAAATCGCGATACCTTCAGCAAGTCCCACAAAAATAAGCGTCTTACCCAAAATCTTAGGATCCTCGCTCACCGCTCCAAGGGCGGATGAACCAACGGCACCCACGGCATATCCCGCACCGATGGTCGCCATGCCAGTCGAAAGCGCCGCAGCGATCAGTCCGATTCCCTTATCTGTAGAAGAACCGGCCGCATCATCCGCCGCATAGACGATCTGCGGCACCAGAATCATGATGGCGACAAGCATGAGCGGCACATAGACCATAAGGTTCACACGCAGGTACTTCCTCATCTGTTTTCTTGCGTTCAAATCTTCTTTTTTGATGTAGTAAAAGCCTAACAAAACTGTCAGCCCGACTACGAACATCGCAGCTATCAAAATCAATCTCATATCCTCATCCTCCGCTAATCGTATTTTGCAAGCAGTGCATCATAATAGATATCTATTTCCGATAGCAACCTGCCAATTCCCCTTAAATCGTCATTCGGTATGTTATATTTCATTCTCACCACTTGTTCAAACAGCTTTTCGTTTTTTACAAGTGAGATGGGAATGCCCTTGTCGATCGCCTTTTTCGCCTTATCGTACAGGTACTTGATAAGTTCAAGCATCAGATACTGCTTGGGCAGCGGAACGAACGTGTCCTGTTCATGAAAGGCGTTTTGCTGCAAAAATCCTTCCTTGATCACCTTCGATATCTCTATCACCAGCCTCTGGTTGTCGGGCAGCACATCCTCGCCCACCAGCTGCACGATGTCCGCTAATTTGTTTTCCTCATAGAGAATGCTGAGCATCTCGGCCCTCAGCGTAAAGGCGTCCTCACTGACATTCTCCCTGTACCACGGCTCAAGCGTCTTCAGATAACCAGAATAGCTGTTCAACCAGTTGATCGAAGGATAATGCCTAGCATAGGCCAGTTTCTTGTCAAGCGCCAAGAAGGCGTTCACAAACCGCTTGGTGTTCTCCGTAACAGGTTCAGAAAAATCACCGCCCGCAGGAGAAACCGCGCCGATCACCGTGATCGAACCCTCGCTTCCCTGGTGCGTGATCACATAGCCGGCCCTCTCATAAAACTCTGCGAGTCTTGAGGGCAGGTAAGCCGGATATCCTTCTTCGGCGGGCATCTCTTCGAGTCTACCCGAAATCTCCCGCAAGGCTTCCGCCCACCTTGACGTCGAATCCGCCATAATCGCGACGTGATATCCCATATCCCTGTAGTACTCAGCGATGGTGATTCCCGTATAGATGCTCGCTTCCCTGGCAGCCACGGGCATGTTGGATGTGTTGGCGATAAGAATCGTTCTGTCCATCAGCGGTCTGTCCGTCTTAGGGTCGATAAGCCTTGGAAAATCCTCCAGCACCTCAGTCATCTCATTGCCGCGCTCACCGCATCCTATGTAAACAATCACATCCGCATCCGACCACTTGGCCAGCTGGTGCTGCGTCATGGTCTTACCGGTGCCGAATCCTCCCGGAATGGCGGCCGTCCCGCCTTTTGCAAGCGGAAAAAACATGTCGAGCACCCTTTGTCCTGTGATCAGAGGCTTTGAAAGCAACAGCCTTTCCTTCACACTTCTTGGTTTTCGTACAGGCCATTCCTGATAGAGCGGCAGTTCATTTACGTTTCCCCTGTCGTCTTCAAGCTTGATGACAAGGTCGTTCAGCGCGTATCTGCCGTTCTTTTCCACACTGACCACCCTGCCCTCTATTCCCTCAGGAACCATCAGGCGGTGCTCGATCAGTTCAGTCTCCTGGATACGAGCGTAAATATGGCCGCTCTCAAGATAGTCGCCGACAGAGGCATCAAACTTCACCAGCCAAGCCTTGCCAAGCTCTATCGACAAAAGACCTATGCCTTCCTCGATATACCCTTCACCCTTGGCCTGCATCTTATCCAGGGGGCGTTCGATCCCGTCGAACATGTTCCCCATCAGTCCGGGGCCTAGCTTTACAGAAAGGGGTTTTCCTGTCCCCATAAGCTCATCGCCTATCTTCAGCCCTTCAGTCTCTTCATATACCTGAACCGTTCCGACTCCGTTTTCCAATTTCACCACTTCGCCGATCAGCTTCTTGCCGCCTATGGTGACCATTTCTCTCATCTGAAAGTTGAACATCGGACTCGCCTTGACCACCGGCCCGTTCACTAAACTAATTTTCGTTTGTTCACCCATGGTCACTCTCCAGCCTTTTCAAGCAGCACATACAATTTTTCACCGATCAGGTCCGCACTGTCCTCAACCATCTCCCTAAGCCTCATGTCGAACCTGCTGTTATACTTTTTCTCCTTTACCACAAAGCCCCCGATCGAACGTTCCGAAAGCTTTTCGAATAGGATTTCCCCGCTAAAGCCAAGGGACTCAAAGGCGTCCTTGATAAAGATCCGGTCCTCGTCCATGCACTTGACCTCAAGCGTTTCCAGCTTTGAAAACTCAAGCGGAAGCGACTCGATCTGACGCGCGACATAGCTTTTGTACTCCTGTGAGGACTTAAATACCTTGACTAGTTCCACCAAGCGGTCCATCACCGCCTTAAGCATGCTTTGCCTCGCCTCAAGCGCCTTTTTACTGCAAAAAAGCTTTGCGTCCGAGATGATTTTCAGGTACTCGTCCTCCGCTTTTTTCGCCTCTTTCTTGGCCAGCTCGCTCGCGTCCTGTTCAAGCTCTTCTCTTCGTTTTGCAAGCATGCGTTCTTCATCGGCGCTGTTCTGAAACCTAAAATACTCGGCATCTTTTTCCACCTTGCCAAGAATCGTTTCTCTAAATTTTTCTAATTTACTTTCAATAGTAATCATGTTTTCACCTGTAATCTGTCTGTCTCTCAATAGTTACACCGACATCGATACCTAAAAACGCCTTGCCGTCGCCAGTATAGTATTTACTGAACATCTCATAATAGATCAGCCTCAGGCCCTGAATAAAGACGATCAGACCTTCGAGTGCGATGACGACCACATTTCCCACAAGAAACATCGCGACATCTCCTGCGCCTGTGCCGATCATCTCGGCAATGGTATGAAAAGCGATAAAGAGTCCGACATGGTTGAGTGCGAACGCTCCTACCCTGATAAAGGAAATACCGTTTGAGAGCATGCTTAAAAAGGTTTCCAGCAGTTCGAAGCCGCTTTCCATGTAATAGGCGCCAGCACCCTCGTGATAGAGCGGCCTTTTTCCGACCAGGCTGTTGCTCAAGGGTTCTCTGACAATCAAAAGCAGTACGGTAAGGCCTAACACGGCCATCACAATCCTGATCGACCAAAGGGGAGCTTCATAATAGGTCATGCCCCCAAGAGTCAACAGTCCGCAAAACAAGACAAGACCGTTGATTCCGTTTCTGCCGAAAATCCCTTCCTTGATATCGCCCGTGCGAAGCTTGTTGACGATGCTGTACACAAAGCTGACCAGCAGGAAGACAATACCGGCGCCGACAGAGATCATCAACACAAGGTTGGTGTTCTCGATCGGTCTCAAAAACAGATGCTCAAGCGCGTCGTTGTTGAACAAATCAATAAGCGCACCCGAAATCAGATGTTCAATACCGAACATCGAATCGTAGACAAATCCAAAGAGCATCGAGGATAAGCCGATACGAATCAAGACTCCACTCACAGCAGTGCTCTTTTTACGCGAGATCAAGTATCCTACCAGTGCGAAGATAAAACCTTGACCTACATCCCCGAACATGGCTCCAAAGAGTATCATATAGCTGATCGCCAAAAAGCTTGTCGGATCCGCTTCCCTATACGATGGCGTTCCATATAGGGTCACCAGGGCTTCAAACGGTCGAAAAAAAGGATGGTTTCTAAGCTTCGTGGGCACCTTTTCCGTATTTATAAGTTTTTCAGAGTGCTCTACAAAATAGATGCGCCCCATAAAGGCGTTTAGCGCCTTCTTCACATTTTCCACTTCCACCGTCGGCACCCAGCCGCAGGTAAGAAAATGCCGTCCCGTACAAGAGATATGCGTCCTCACGCTGTCAAGGGTCTTTTCAAGCTGTAGCTGCGTGTAGGCCTTTTTGATCAGCTCACCATTTTCCTCTTCAAAGCTCTCTAGCTCCGTTCCAAGATCAGCAAGCTCGTCCTGGATCGACAGCAGCTTGTCGTTGATCATCTTGAGAGCGACTTTGGGGTAATCCATGTATTCCCATAGGATTTCAATAGGCTTAAAGTACATCGACCTAAGGAGCGCATTGGTCTGATGCTCGAGCACCTTAGGCGTGATCACCATAAAAACCGGCTCGCCGTCATGGTCAGAAAGCCTGAAGACCAAGGCGTTCACATTCTCATAATTTAGCTCCAGCCGTTTTTGATATTCGTGGTCCATCATTCCAAACCTGATGTCAAAATGCGACAGGTTCCTGAATTTTTTTAGGTTGAAGGCCACTTCCTCAAGTCCTGCGATGATCTTTTGCCTGTTCACCGCAGCGTAGGTCTCAATCAAGGAATTTATCTTGGCGTTCAAAAGGGCGAACTTATCGTAAATCTGGTCCACATCCTCAATCAGCTTGGCCCTTGTCAATTTTGGAACGATCATTTCCTTATGTAAGGCATTGTCCATACTAAGCTTCTCCATCAGCACGGCCAATTTCTTTTCGGTCTCTTTAATCTCTAGCGGTTCCCCGAGGTGTTTCATCGTATCCGTCAAAAATTCGCTGGGCACACCCCAGATCTCTTCGTAATTGTCCCTTATCACCTTAAGGCCGGTTTCTGATTTGACAATATTGACCTTTCCTGTCGAAATCAGCGTCTTCATGACCGCTTCGACATCTCTAACCATGCCGACTACGTTTATAAACGACATCTTTTCAATCAAATGATCCACCCCCTATTCCAATGTCCTCACAAGAAACTGCGAAGTCTGTTTAGCATCAAGGCCATACCTCTTTGCTTCAATGATCGCAAAGATGTCCCTGAGTTCATATTCCAATTTATGCAAAAACCCGATCGGCGTCACCAGATTCAGCTTTCCCTTCTTGCTAAGTTCAGAAAACAGTTCGAACAGGCTTCTTTCCATTTCGCGTTCCATAATCAAATCCATATTGCTTTCTTCCATAAAGAGCGACCGGTACTTCGAATTCTTTAGTTCTTCGATAAGGACCTGGTAGCTCGGTAGATAGCACAGCGTCTTCACTTTTTTCAAATTCAAGTACTTACCGTCGTCAAGGCAGTAGTTGAAGAGCTCTTCGGGCGTCAGCGCAAAGTTCTTGACCCCCCGGTAGATCCACTGAATGTTCAAATAGTCGATATTGGTTCCCAAGAGGTCCAGCATAAAGGTCTTACCTTCTCCGGCAAGTTTTTCCATCTGATCCGCAAGCCTTTTAAAATAGAGTCGGTCGAGGGTCATCTCCATATAAAAGAGCACCCGGTCGTTCGATTCGTTTACAAAGGGTTTTAAGAGCGGTCCAAAATGCGTGCCCATCAACCGGTCAACCACCTGCTCCAGGTTTTTAGACTCTAAAAGATGGGGGTAATCCTTAAATTCAAAGTGCTTGGATACCAAAAGCTGCTGTGCGTCGATCTTGTCCGTGTCCTGCCTGAGCACCGACCTGATGACCAGTTTCAGGTTTTCTATCTCATATCTTGCCAGCAGCAGTTTAAAGAGTTTACGTTCTTCATTCGTCACATAATGGATCAGCTGCTCGTACTTGCTGAACACATACCTTCTGAGCACGCGTTCAAAGTTCACCGCCTCGTCCGTCTCGTACTTTTTCACCTTCACAAGCTTGCCGTAGATGCTGTTGTCCACCAAGTACTCGATCACCTCATCTTCAGTCTTCAGATTGATCAAGGTATGGTAGTCCTCCTTCGTGAGAAGTCCGCTTTCTAGGGACTTCACCTTGGTGTACAGGGCCGCGAACCTCGTCACGCTACCCATGCGACTTGCCCCTTTCTGTGAACAGCTGATAGAATACCTGCTGGGCGATCATCTGTTTCTTGCGGTCCGCTATTTCAATCAGTCTTGCGATATGCTCCTCAGACTCCTTCAAAATCCTCGCTTCTTCTTTTTTAGCTTCAGAAATTCGCTTTTCATAGTGCAGCTTGGAGTTCTGACGCACTTCCTTCATGATATCGAGCTGCATATCCCTAAACTGCTTTCTCAAATGTCTATCCTTCTCATCGGCGATTTCCTTTGATTTTAAAATCGCTTCTTCCGCTTCTTTTTCTATTCGCATCACCGATTCGAATACCTTCTCCATCACCTTTTGTTCCATCGTCACACCCGCTTTCATGGTTTTCATCCATTTACTTTTCATACCCTAAATCTAGGAAAATGCTCACTTTATACGAAAAAACCCACACAAAAACAATCTTGTGTGGGTTAACCTTACTCTAGTCTCATTAACTTTTCTGCCAGTATGATTTTGTCTTCTCTCACGCCGTAAACAAAGACGGTCTGGTCCACCTTGAATCCTGTGAAGCTCTGCTTGATACCCGAACTGCTAAGCATGATCGTCGAAGCGTTCGTGTTGACCGTATAGCTCACGCCGTCCACGTTCACAATCAGCACCGAAAGCTCCGTGTACACCGTTTCAACATAACCTACGATGTAGTTTTTTGCCACCTTTGACGTAGCTGTCAGTTCGCTGATCACAGCACTTTCCACCACGGCGCTCACCGTATAGTTGGTCCTTAGGTCAAAATACGACTTGACCTGGCCGTCTATGGTAACCTTGGCGCTCTCATCGATCGTGTAGGTGTTTTCGTTTCCGTTCACATCCCTGATCACGATCTGATAGGTATCACCGATCGTCACAGAAGAAATCACACCGTTCTCTTTACCTATCACACCTGTAGCCGTAATTTTAGTAAGCTCGTCAAAGGTCGCCTCAACGACAACCTCGTCTCCAACCAGCAGGGCGCCGATTGTTTTTACCTTTTCGTTACGCGTGATCTTCACCGTGTCAGAGACCGTAAACAGCTTGTCGCCGCTACCGATAGTAATCAGCACCTTAGGCTCGCCGTCCACAACAATCGACTTGATCACACCCTTAAGGGTCTGATACTTCGTTTCAAAGTCCATCGTATAAGCGACCTTTTCAGAAATCCCAAGGGTCACCTGGTCACCAACGACCATCCCGTCATACTGGGCGGCTTCTCCACCGGATGTCACTACGATATCCTTGTCCACCGTATAAAACTCAATGGCGCCTGTCACGTCGTTCTTAACATAGATATAGCTGTTGCCGGATAAAGAGGCGATATTGGTCACTTCACCCGTCACCTCTGTAAGTTTACGTTCCACATTGTCCGATGTGACCTTCACAAGCTTATCGTTTTTGTAGGTGAGCTGAACGATCATATCGAGGGTGATATCGCTGTAACCAGCAGGTTCAGACCCGATAACCACTTCAACCGTATCATCGATTTTTTCAATATAAGACGAAGTAGTCGATCCCACTTCATAAAAGACGATCTTTCTCGTATCATCAAGCTTTACATAGACAGTGGCATTGATCACCTTGTCCACCACCGCATTCTCTTTAGCAAGCACGTCGATGCTCGTCGAAAGCATCTTCGCAAGCGCCGCCCTGTTTAAGGGTGCGGTCGGATTGAAGTAGCCGTTCGAATCACCAGATACGATCGCATGTTTGTTCAAGATATAGACATATTTCAAGCTTTCAAAGGAAATGGCTGTCACATCCTTGATCGTAGGCAAGCTGATGATCTGGTTCGTATCCTCTTTTAAAAACAGATTGAGGGCCTTACCAAGGTACTTCGACATGTCTTCTCTAGAAATATCCTGGTGCACACCATCCTTCATAAATCCAGAAAGGTCCGTAGCCGCCAGTATCTTGTTTTCTATAAAGTAGGCCACAGCCTCATGCAGGTTGGGCCATGCAGGTACCGAATAGCTTGTCAGTGCCGACGCATATCTGTTTTTAAGTACCTCGACCTCATTCTTGTCAATCAGTCCTTGAGCGTCAAGTGTTCTGTAGATCACCACCACGGCCGCATATTTCGACACCTGGTCAAGGGGCTTGTAGGTCCCGTCCGAATACCCCGTGACAATCCCAAGATCCGCCATACGTGTAATGTACTCCTCAGCCCAGCTAGCATCATTAAGATCCGTAAACCCAACAGCAAAAGCCATATTGGTAAACATCAAAACCACCAGCATCAAAGCAATTAATTTTTTCATCCCATCAATCTCCCTTTTAAAAGTTTATGTATGTGTTTTTCACTATTTACTCTTTCAAAACCGTCACCCGCCACTTAGCGCCCGACACTAACATTATCCTAGATTTTGTGGTCATGTGCAATCAAATACACTACATTTAATGGAAATGACATAAATCCCACCCAAAGCATAATGTCCCTGTACGGGTAGGCTTTATGTCTACCCTCCCTTAAATCCATAAATAGATAGCAATTCTCTTTCATCCTCTGATGTTGAGTTTAGAGAGCAATGCATTTTTGGAAAACCACACTAAGGGTTCTTTTTATGCAACTCTTCTACTACCTAGCGGTTGTTCATTTGAAACCAACTGGCATTTTTCACTTGTACATGTATTTTTAAGGCGCTGCGCTTGAAATGCAAGGAAGGATAGGTAGGTGAGGAATGTTTGCCTTGCTTTTGGAGCGGAGCGTCTTAAAGAAAGTGCGAGGGAAGATGGGCTTTATTGAATGGTGGATAGTTGATTGGGTGAATAAAGAATTGTTATGACCAACCCTTAGTGTGGTTTTATAGATGGCACTTCTCTTTATGCTCTTTGAAGAGCTTTGAGAGCAATGCATTTTTTGAAAACCACACTAAGGGTTCTTTTTATGCAACTCTTTTACTATCTAGCGGTTGTTCATTTGGTGTTGGCTGGTACTTTTCATTTGAACATGTACTTTTAAGGCGCTTCGCTTCAAATGCAAGGAAAGATCGGTAAGTGAGGAATGTTTGCCTTGCTTTTGGAGCGGAGCGTCTTAGAAAGGACGTGTGAGTGAATGAAATATGGTGAATGGTGGATAGTTGATTGGGTGAATAAAGAGTTGTTATGACCAACCCTTAGTGTGGTTTTATAGATGGCACTTCTCTTTATGCTCTTTGAAGAGCTTTGAGAGCAATGCATTTTTTGAAAACCACACTAAGGGTTCTTTTTATGCAACTCTTTTACTATCTAGCGGTTGTTCATTTGGTGTTGGCTGGTACTTTTCATTTGAACATGTACTTTTAAGGCGCTTCGCTTCAAATGCAAGGAAAGATCGGTAAGTGAGGAATGTTTGCCTTGCTTTTGGAGCGGAGCGTCTTA